>JAAZML010000149.1 GCA_012798835.1 Clostridium sp. | reverse complement strand
TTGTCAAGGAGGAAAGCGACAGCGATCCTTGATTAAATAATTATTTGTAGTATCATCTTAGGCAGCATTTTTAGAGAAATACTCACTTACTATTTCATTTGGTGTTTTAAAGTCTAGTATTTTTCTTGCTATATTATTGTATCTTCTACTATATCTCCTAAATGATTTCTTCATTTGACTATAACTTTTAAATCTTCTTTTACTGTAAAATAGTTGATTATCAAGTCTATGACTTCTCTCTACAACGCCATTTTGCCAGGGTGAATAGGGTCGTGTCCTCTTATGCTCTATCTCCATCTTTTTTAGCTGCTCTTCAAACCTAGATTCTTTATCTGTTTGATCAGGATCATTCACAAATTCCCTTCCATTATCTGTTTGTACTAGTTTTATCTTAAACCCTAAGCTTTGTTCTAGTCTCTTCAAGAATTCCGATGTTGTATAGGTGCTGTTTTCCTCTACTAATTCTAGATATCTTTTTCTTGAGTATTCGTCTATTGCCGTTATCTGATAGTATCTATTATGATGACTTGCAAAGCCTATGCTATCATTTGGGACATATTTTACATCTATTTGAACTTTTTGTCCTGGATAAGTTACTGTAGGCTTCTTATATTTACTTTTGGGATATTTTTTTTGCTTTTTCTCTTTATTTAGCCTCATTTGCCTTATTTGAATACACATTGAATCATAGCTTCTTGTATAGCCTACATCTTTTAGTTTTCGATATACTTGTGCCAGTCCTTCATGTCCATGGTATCTATGTTTATGCTTTATTAAATCTAATTCTTCTTCTCTATGCTGGTTTGGGTGGCTATGTGGTCTAGTACTCTTATTTGCTAGCGAATGTACTGTCCCATCATATTTGTTTCTCCAGCGTTGTATCTGTTGCCTGCTTGTATGATACCTTCTGGCTGCTTTTGCATTGTTATTATATTTAATTGCATATTTTACTGCTCTATGGCGTAATTTCATTTCTTCTGTTATAATTGTTTTCATAAGGAAAGATCCCTCCGATTTTTGTTTGTTATCGTAAACAACACTATATCAGAGGTCTTTCCTTTTTTCATGTTTTCTTGTCACAAATGTATTATCTCATATCAAATTTTTACCTTTTAATTAATTTTTAATGTTTTTATATCCCTTTGGTATGCGCTATTGCAAATGTCAGTCAAATGTAATAAAATATTGTATATAGACTAAATAACTTGAATAATGCTAGTATGTCAGATAATAAATAAACTCACTGATAAAACATGGGATTCACAGGTTCCTCATGGAGGAGATAATTTAATGCAAAATCTGGATAAATACTGCCACTCCCAGGACACACCCATCAACAAAATAAAGACCGAGGATTTTGTCTCAGTTATTATACCCTGCTACAATGAAGCTAAAACGTTACAAACAATTTATGATGCCTTAGGTGAGGTAGCAACGCTAATACCTCAAGCTGGCTTTGAGTTCATATTTGTAGATGATGGTTCCAAGGATAAAACCTTAGATATAATTGAATCTATAGCCTCTAAGGATCTAAAGGTCGGGTATATTGTTTTTTCAAGGAATTTCGGCAAAGAAGCAGCCATGTATGCAGGAATGAAGGAGGCAAGAGGCAATCTTATTGCTATTATGGATGCCGATATGCAAGACCCTCCCCATATGCTCTTGGATATGTACAAATCAATAAAAGATGACGGCTACGATTGTGTTGCCGCCCGTCGGATTAATCGTGTAGGCGAACCTAGGATTCGCTCATTTTTCGCACGTAGGTTTTATAAACTCATGAAAAATCTCAGCAGTATAGAAATTGTTGATGGCGCCAGGGACTTCCGTTTGATGAAACGTGAAATGGTGGATGCCATATTATCCGTATCCGAATATAACCGTTTTTCCAAGGGGATATTTTCTTGGGTCGGTTTTAAAACCAAATGGTTAGAATACGAAAATATTGAACGTGTCAGCGGCGAAAGTAAATGGTCATTTTGGAAGCTCTTTCTTTATTCTATTGACGGCATAGTTGCATTTTCTACGGCTCCTCTTGCCCTATCCTCACTACTGGGAATATGCCTTTGCTTCGCTGCATTTTTGGCAATTATTTTCACTGTTACAAGGCAGCTAATCTGGGGGGGATCGGCATATGGCTGGTCATCCTTGGTATGTATTATATTGTTTCTATCAGGCATACAACTGTTTTGCATTGGTATTCTAGGCCAATATCTTTCAAAAACGTATCTAGAATCAAAGAAACGTCCGATATATATAACAAGAAAACAAAAGAGGAAAAATGATGAATAAAATTAAACACAAAAAAATTTTAATTGCTTTTTTATGCTTTGCACTCCCTGCAACGATTTTACTTATAGCATTTGCAATGATGGGTATGGCACCCTTTGGAAAGAGTTCGACCATGATTATGGATATGTCCGAGCAATATGTCGAATTCCTTTGTGGTCTAAAGAATATGGATATTTATTATTCTTGGTCAAAAACCTTAGGGGGAAATTATATAGGTCTTTTTGCCTATTATGTTTCAAGCCCTTTATCAATCTTTACATTGTTATGGCCCAATTCCCAAATGCCTATCGCAGTATTATTTTTGACGGTAATTAAAATTGGTTTAGCGGGTCTAACATTTGGACTTTTTTTGAAACATAGATTCCGTAAATATGATTTGTCTGTAGTATTGTTTTCTATTTTGTATGCCCTTATGTCCTATAATATCGCATATTCCATGTGCATTATGTGGCTTGATGGAGTTATTTGGTTACCTCTAATACTTATTGGCATAGAAAAAATTCTTGAACAAAAAAGCATCAAATTCCTGATTTTTGCATTGTTTATGTCATTTGTCTCCACATATTATATTTCCTATATGACGGGTCTTTTTTCGGCGCTCTACTTTTTATACCGATGTCTAGAGAAAAAAATATTTAAAAAGGAATTTTTAATTTGCGTATATAGGTTTGTGTTGAGTGTCGTAATAGCCGCATCTTTGGGTGCCTTCCTGCTCCTTCCAACCCTTGTGTCGCTTTTCCGGGCAGGTATGGGCTCATCGGGTATGAAATATGCGGGTGTTTTTAATTTCGGGTTCACCGATTTTTTCCGAAAATTTTTGCCCGGCTCCTATGATTCCATTACAAACCTTGGTAGCCCCTCCGTTTATTGCGGTATTGTCACTTTTTCTTTATTGATCACATTTTTCTTTATCAAAAAAATTAATTTATCCGATAAAATATTTACCGGATTTTTTACCCTACTGATGGTTCTAAGCTTGTGGCTGTCACCCCTTGATAAAATATGGCATATATTTAAGTATCCAAACTGGTTCCCTTATCGTTATAGTTTCCTTTTCTCCTTTTTAGTTATATTGACAGCCTACAGAGCATTTATTGCACTGGAGCTAGACAGACACACTGCTATTGCCATAGCCCTAATTCTGCTTTGCAGTGCGGAAATGTATATAAATTCATATGATATCCTTCGGGGACTTGATAAAGAGTTTGGATATGAAAGCTACGAATCATATTATGAATATAAGGAAATGCTAACGCCTCTGACAGCTAAAACCTCCAGGGATAAAGATGGATTCTTCAGGGTGGGAGTAACTTTTGGAAGAAGTAAAAATGATGCCATTGGTTTTGGGTACAACGGATTAACCCATTATAGCTCTAATTATGATAAACAGGTAAATTCCTTGATAAAAAACTTGGGGATGGCTCAGGCTTGGTATTTTAGTGCTTATTTTGGTTCAACCATGTTAACCGATTCAATCCTTTCAGTAAGATATATTATATCAGATCTGCCAGCTCCCCCAATATATCGCCCAATAAAAACAAGCGGTTTATATACTCTGTATCATAACCCTGATGCAGTCTCCATCGGCATTGCAGTAAATAAACAGTCTCTGTATGACTTTTCCTTTGGTGCCAATCCATTCGATTCACAAAACCGTCTAATTCGTGCTTTAACGGGTATAGATGCTGATTGCTTTGTGCCTGTTTATTTTTCAAAAACAGATCTGGAGGGATCATCCAGATATACCCTTACCTCCGAGGGTATGCCGATTTATGCATGTTTTTCGGGTAACAAACGCAAAGGTAACCTCAATGTCAATGGTCGAAATCTTGGCGAACTTTTTACAAATGATTCTAACCGCATCCATTATATCGGCTCTTTTAATAAAAACGAAAATGTAAATATAGTTGTAAACAGGAATAATATCAGCGAAAAAATTTATCGCCTTGATATGACGGTTTATGAGAGGGCGATGAACATACTTAAAGCATCACAACTTCGGGTGGAGCACTACAACAATAAAAGTATCTCCGGCAGCATCACAGCAAAATACGAAGACATGCTGTTTACATCGATCCCCTATGATAAGGGTTGGAGTGTACAGGTTAATGGGGAAAAGATCCTTCCTGAAAAATTTGCCGGCTCTCTCATCGCTATTCCCTTGGATGAAGGAGAAAACAAGATAAAAATGACCTACTCTGCTGGTGGCAGCACAGTAGGTATTTGCATATCTGTTGCTATGTTGGTTTTGATATTACTGGGCTCAAGGTTTTCGCTAAAAAATCGTAGGATAATTTAAAGTTTTTTTAGTAAAACACCTCCAAAAGATACAACCCCGTTGGGGGCGCTGTTCTTCCCGCCCTTTTTCTATCCTTTTCGGCTATTATATCGGGTATACTATTAGAATCTATTTTACCGATACCAACCTCAATCAATGTCCCCACAATGATGCGAACCATATTGTACAAAAAACCATTTCCGCTTATTTCGAATATCAGCAGTTCCCCATCCTTTTTCAAAAAAACATCCGTAATATTCCTAACCGCTGTTTTGACGCTGCTACCGGTTGCTTTAAATGCAGAAAAATCATGTGTACCAATAAATGACAATGCTGCCTTCCCCATAGCCTCGATGTTTAGATCGTACGATATATGGCAGGCCCTATTTCTAAGAAGAGCCGATGGAAACTTGGAATTGTATATCATATAACGATAACTTTTTCCCCGAGCACAAAATCTCGAATGAAAATCCCAATCCACCTTGCAGGAATCTTTTATTACTATATCCCTTGGCAAAAGCCTATTTAAGGCATAGGAAAACCTATCCCCAGGTATACCCGATACCGTTTTAAAGTTGGCTACCTGCCCTAATGCGTGAACGCCGAAATCTGTTCTTCCGGATCCAATAAGGGGAATTTCATCACCCGTGAGATCCTCTATTGCCTTTTCTATAGTCCCTTGCACAGTTGTCGCATTCTTTTGACTCTGCCAACCATGGTAGGCTGTTCCTTCATATTCAATAATTAGCTTAATATTTTGCATTGTCCGATTCTTCACATATTCAAATTTTAGTGAGCATAGCTGCACCTATTATGCCCGCATCATTTCCCATTTCTGCGGTTCTTATCTTTGTCCTGGGTATGTCCTCCGTGCTGTATACCCCTTGATCTACCTGATCTCTTAGGGGTTTTAAAAGATATTCCCCCTCTTTGCATACCCCCCCGCCTATTACTAGTATTTCGGGCATAAATATATTGATAATGTTTATAAGGCCCTCCGAAATATATTTTATATATTGTTTGACTACCATATTTGCGACCTGATCTCCCTGCTTTGCAGCATCAAATGCGGTTTTTGCATCTATCTTGGATACTTCCCCCTCCACAAGTTTGTTTATGTGGGATTCTGGATTGTCCCCCGCAGCCTTTTTTGTTTGCCTTATAAGAGCTGTCGCCGAGGCATAGGCCTCCCAGCAACCTTTTCTACCACAGGTACACTGTTCTCCATCCACAACTATCACCGTATGCCCAAGCTCACCCCCGGCAAAGTTAAAGCCACTGTAGATTTTTCCGCCAATTATAATACCGCCGCCAATCCCTGTACCTAATGTAATGGTCACCGACGTTTCGGCATCTTTTGCTGCGCCCGCAACACTTTCCGCAAGTGCGGCACAGTTGGCATCATTGTCGAGAAAAACCGGGAGATTAATGTACTTTTGTATTTCACTTCTTATAGGAACGTTACGGAAATTTAGATTGTTATTATACACCAAAATCCCATCCCTACAATTTGGAGTACCTGGGCTTCCTACACCAATCCCCGAAATTTGTTCGATTTTTACACCCGCATCTTTGACTACTTCTAAAACAAGCATCCCCATATCCTTCAGTATAGCCTCATAAGGCCTTTCCCTGAGGGTTGGTACACTATCCTTGTGAACAATTCCACCATCTTTGTTTATTAACCCTACCGCAATATTTGTACCTCCAAGATCAATTCCTATACTATACATTTCTTCCTCCTATGTTTTTAATATACTTCTCATAACACCCGATTAGGGCGGGTACTCGTCAATTATGATTTTTTCCCTATGTTTTTAATATACTTCTCATAACACCCAGGTTTTGGGCGTCCTTGCAAAAACCCCTTATATCCTTATGCATTAATAATTTATAGCCCTTTGGTAATGGCCAGACAGACATTAATATATTTTATGTCACTATGTAAATTAGATTGTGCCTTCACACACGTTGTTTAACGGAGTAGGCAACACATCAGCGTTTTCAATCACCTGTATAAAATATATTATACAGGCATTCTAATGTATTGTACATATATCAAAAGTAAATTAAATATTATTACAAAAAGTGTTATCTGTAAATCCGCTATTGATAGCTTTAGTTGCCTCATTCTTGTTCGCCCCCGCCCTCCCCTGTAGCATCGTGCCTCCATTGCAGTGGCAAGCTCATCAGCCCTTTTTATTGAGCCCACAAATAAAGGCACTAATATGGGTATGAAATTTTTGCTTCTCCTTAGTATATTTCCATCCCTAAAATCTACCCCCCTCGACATTTGAGCCTTCATTATTTTGTCGGTTTCACCCAAAAGGGTTGGAATAAATCTAATAGCAATGTTGATCATCATAGCAAGTTCGTGCACCGGAACACCTATACAGCCCAAAGGACTAAAAAGCCTTTCCATACCATCTGTTAGGGATAAGGGTGTGGTTGTCAATAGCATAAGTGATGTCCCTAAAATAAGTAAAATCAACCTTATAGTCATTTTTGCAGCGGTGTCCAGACCCTCGTAAGTTATATTTATAAACTTAAATCCCAGTAATATATTTCCCTCCGTCATAAATATATTAATCACCGCTGTAAAAATTGCTATCGGCATTATAGGACGAACCCCGCCTAGTGCGTAAGCTAGGGGGATCTTACACGTTAGCATAGCTATAAAAATTAGGCCTGCAAACATGAAAAAGGATGCATACGAAGATACCATAAGTAATATGGTCATTAGCATTAACGTAAGAACGATCTTTACTCTTGGATCCGCCCGATGCAAAAGGGAATCCCCAGGAAAATATTGTCCCAATGTTATATCCTTAATCATTATTTTTATAAACCTCCTACCTGCACCTTTTTCCCAACCTTTCGCATCACTACGGTTTCTTTAGGTACTTTATAAGCTCTTGATATGCCTCATCTACCGTTATTATTTTATCACTTATACTGGGGATTATCTTCTTTAATTTTTTCATCAGTGCTGTAATTTGCGGAACAGTCAACCCAATTTGCTCAAGTTTTTTAATATCATCAAAAATATCCTTGGCGGTGCCTGACATCTGTACCTTGCCTTCTTCCATAACTATTACATTGTCCACGTATTTTGCTACATCATCCATACTGTGGGATACCAAGATAACCGTTCTTTTAAATTCCCTATGCAATTTTGATACCATATCAAATATTTCGTTACGTCCGTTAGGATCCAATCCCGCCGCTGGCTCATCCAGCACAAGTATTTCGGGTTCAAGCACCAATATACCGGCCATTGCAACTCTTCTCTTTTCTCCGCCGGATAGCTCAAAAGGAGATTTTTCTAATGTATCCTCCGAAAGCCCCACCATCTTTATAATACTTCTTATTTTTGTATCTATCTCATCTTTTTTCTCTCGCCTTTTCTTTAGACCAAAAGCTATATCCTTGTAAACCGTCTCCTCAAATAACTGATGTTCGGGATACTGAAATACTATTCCTACACTCTCTTGCAGCCTATTATTCCCTTTGCTTTTTAGCTTTTTGCCATTTATATAGACATTGCCTGTGGTTGGTTTTAACAAGCCATTAAAATGCTGAATCAAAGTTGATTTCCCAGACCCTGTACTCCCGATAATCCCAACAAATTCCCCCGTTTTTATATCAATATTTATGTTGTCCAATGCCTTTTTCTCAAAAGGCGTGCCCTCCATATACACATGCGTGAGTTCCTTTGTAACAATAGACATTCCTACCTCCAGTACCGCAACTATATCGTAAAAACTTCTTTGTATTCTATTTATACTATTTTTATGGGATAACTGCAAGCAATGTTTTTATTATTAAGGCTGATATAAATTAACATTGGCTTTGCACTTCATATTTGTATTGATGATTTAATTTTTGACGATTATAATAAGTATGGGCTTCATATACAAAATATAATTTTATGAGAGGCGGTTTTTTGTTATGAATCATTATTACAGCAAGGATCCAGAGACCACCCACGATTTTTGCACCATTAATTATCTCATTGGCAAAGTCAGTTTAACTTTTAATACAGATTCCTGTGTGTTTTCAAAAAGGAAGGTGGATTTTGGCAGCAATCTTCTTATAAATTCCATACCTCCCTTATCCTCGTGTAAAATACTTGATATGGGATGTGGTTATGGCGCTATAGGGATCTCTATCTCAAAGCTTAATCCCTCTTGCTCTATTACAATGGTGGATATTAATAGTCGTGCCGTTGAACTTGCTAAAAAAAATATAGACATAAATCAAATTGTCAATGCCAGCGCATCTCAAAGTGATGGTTTTTCCGATGTTAAAGGTAGCTTTGATTTAATTGTAAGTAACCCGCCCATTAGGATCGGTAAAAAAATAATGTATCGTATATTTGAAGATAGCATAAATTTTTTAGCCCCTGGCGGTACACTTTATCTTGTAATCCAAAAAAAACAAGGTGCTAAATCTGCCGTTGCAAAACTCGAATCTATTTTTCAAAATTGTGAGGTTGTTAATAAAAGTGGTGGTTATTGGATAATTAAATCTTGCAGGAGGGTATGAAATAACATAGGGTCCTGCAATGAAAATTTTACAATGGTTTTTAATGATTCGGATGCTGCGAAAAATCCGCTCCTAGCCTGCAAATGCAAACATTCAAGTGGGGATTTCTTGCGTAAAGTTTCTTGCGTCTTATAAATTATTCTCTCTGTATTTGCCTGGTGTAACCCCCATTAGCTGTTTAAAACGTCTGATAAAGCTGGATACATTGTAGTACCCAGTAC
The DNA here is from genome assembly GCA_012798835.1 of Clostridium sp. Classification (GTDB taxonomy): domain Bacteria; phylum Bacillota; class Clostridia; order Acetivibrionales; family Acetivibrionaceae; genus Hungateiclostridium. The sequence continues at coordinate 22,294 of JAAZML010000149.1, read as the reverse complement.
TTCTAGCTATTTTTTTTATCGGGAGATCAGTTGTAACAAGCAAATGTTTAGCTTTTTCAATTCTGAGATTTGTAATATAATTAACAATGCTCTCGTTAGTTTTATCCTTATAGTAACTACTTAGGTAATTCATGGATAGGCCAAATTTATCCGCCATTTCTTGTACAGAGAAATTTGTATCTGAAAAATTGTTATCTAAATATATTCTCAATTTGTTAATTAAACAGTTATTTACTGTTTGATATTTAGTATCTATTATGACCGTATTTGGGCCCGGGTTGGGGATACACGCATCTTTACTACCGTGATTAGGATTATTGATTGGTTTTCTGCTTAGTTCCCCTGAAATTTTATTTCTTTTTTGCAGAAACATAAAAAAAAGTGCACTGGTAACCAGGAATAAAAGAACCACAGATAGTAAAACAAAAATAGAAGCAACGGGCATATCGCACATAATGTAAGAAAACAGGTAATTAAAAACAGATTTTGGCGTCATGCCGTTTGCGTAGACAATATCAAGATAGACAATCCGTGCCCCCTCGCCTTCGTCTCTTGTGCCAGTTATGCGGATTGGTGTCCCATAATCCAGCCTAACATCATTGATTAGATATAAAAAGACATTGTCCTTTGTGGGGTTCTTATCGGCGACCCACGCCGCAATTTCCTTTCCTTTGACATCAACCGTATATGTACTGTTTCCGTCATCCTCATCGACATACGCTATCTTTAAATCATAAATAGCCGGCATACCTTTGAAGGTATATGTAGCGGTACCCACATCGCCCGCTATTTTGACCAAGTTTCGTTGAACATAATAATCATATTTATAATTAGTAAGATCCATATTGACCGCCTCAACATGGGTATTAAAATTGAATTTTAACAAGAAGAAACAAATCACAAAAGTGAACAAAACTATCCCTGCAATAATCGTAAAAAAAGCATCTCTCCTTTTCAATACTACCCCTCCTCAAATATATAAAGAAATATCACCATAACTTGAAGTATCATTCCATGTCATCATTATACCAGAGCTAAACGTATGTACACAAGTTCTTTCAATAATCTGCACATTGGAATGACTGGGGTATATTAAAAACTGCATAGAAGCAATATCTCTTCAACTTAGGATATCACCCTGTAGCACCATTGTATCATAACTAAACACATGTGCACGGTTTATATGATCTGCACATTGAAATGGTTGGGATATATTAAAAACTGCATATCGGTAAACAAAAATGTACATTGACTGTACCGCAGTCGCATTTTTATAATTAAATTGCGGAAAAAACAGAAATGCAGATAAATACGACAATTCCGTTAAATTGCATTATCATGGGGAATATGGATTAAATTCTTATTGAAAGGGGAGTGTACTTTTCTAAAAAAGGTAGAGATGTCAGTATTGACTGAAAGCAGCAAAAAATAAAAGTTAATAGGAGGAGACAACTTATGTTAAAGAAATTTTCAGAAAAGCTGCCGTTAGCAATGGTATTTACAATACTCATTACTACGGTTGTAGCAGCCATAAGCCCAACAAATACTCAAGCAGCCCCAAGCTTTGAATTAATTGGGTTTGCAACATTAAACGGTGGGACTACAGGCGGTACTGGGGGAATAGAAATAGTAGCAACTAGCATCTCTCAGGTCAATGATATTTTGAACACAAGAAAAAAAAGCAAGGACACATCACCGCTAATAATCAAGTTTGATAGAAAACTATCGGGTTCGGAAGTCATCGCTTGTAAAGAAGTAAGCAACATTTCATTCTTGGGGGTCGGTACTGAAGGAGAATTGGAAGGCTGCGGAATCAACGTTGTTAAATCAAAAAATATTATCATACAAAATTTAAAAATACACCACACCCGAGCTCCCATGGATACAATAGGCATTGAAAATTCACAAAATGTCTGGGTTGATCATTGCGAATTGTATAATATGATCGGAGACTGTAACGGTGATGGAATAATAACGCCCAATGATGGCGATACCAGTGGAGGCGATGTCGATTGGTATGATGGGCTTTTGGATATTAAAAGATCTAGTGAATATATTACGATATCATGGAATTATATGCATGATTCTTATAAAACAAGTCTCATAGGTGCATCGGACAGCGATAACTATGATAGGAAAATTACTTTCCATCATAATGTATATTCAAATCTTAAATCCCGTACACCCAGCTACAGGGGAGGCACAGGGCATATGTTCAACAACTACTATTTGGATGTTTCCGGTAGCGGTATAAACTCTAGAGTAGGTGCCAAGCTTAGAATTGAAAGTAATGTTTTTGAAAATGTAGGAAGTGGTTCAACCGATAGCAAAACGGGATTCACGGAGGGGCCAATTGGCTCCTATTACAGCAGTGTAATCGGCTATTGGGATATTAAGGATAATATATTTATTAATTGTAAAGGGAACCAGCCCACCACCTCAACATGCAGCTTCAATCCGCCTTATGATTATTCAAGTGTATTACAACCCGCCAATCAGGTTAAGGAAACTGTTTTGCGATATGCTGGTATCTTGGGGGACGGTGTCCCTGCACCATCGACATCGCCGCAAAATACTCCGCTCCCAAGTACCCCCCAACCGGAAATAATATATGGTGATCTAAACGAAGACGGGATAGTGGATTCTGGTGATTTGATAATAATGAAAAGGTATATTCTTCAACGTCTAACTTTCACGCCCAGCCAATATAAAGCGGCAGACGTAAATCTCGACAACGAAGTAAATTCGGCCGATAACATGCTGATGAAAAGATTTATATTAAAAATAATTGACAGTCTACCTGCTAACAACGGCGTATGGCCTACACCGGTCTCCCCTACCCCAAATCCGCCAATACCAACCGCTGCTGACGCTGGCATTGTACATGAGGCTGAAGCTAACAGCAACAACCTCAAATATGCAAGGGCGGAATCCGGTTATGTCGTGTTTGATCAAACGAAGGACGCCTATGTTGAAATGAAAAAGGTCGGTTCGCCCATAAATGGGGAGGTAACCCTTGTCTTTGTTTATTCAAACGGCCTCTCTGGGAGTTTACCAGTTGAAATAAAGGTAAACGGTGACACTATTGAAAGCAATAAGGAATTCCCAAGTACAGGCTCATGGGATACATGGAGTACCCTGAGTGTAAAAGCAAACATGAATAGCAGTTTTGAAAATATTATCCGGTTCAAAACACGCTCAAATAATGGCGGGCCGCGCCTTGACAAGGTAATCGTCAGTGCGGACGATTACGGTAATGTGCCAACTCCAACACCCACAAAACCCGCATCACCGCCGACAACCCCCACGCAGACAAGCGGACCTGCCGAAGGTGATATTATTCTCGAACCCGGTGGCCCAATAGATTTACAGCAGGCAGTTAATGCATTAAAACCGGGGCAAACTATTTACTTGAAAAACGGAAACTACAAATACTCGGAAACTATAACTATACGTGAAGGCAATAACGGTGTACCCGATGTATTGAAAAGGGTTTTTGCTTACGGTAATGATAAAGCAGTTATAGATTTTTCATCTATGAGTGAAGACTCCTCTAATAGGGGAATTATACTTGCAGGTAACTACTGGCATTTCAAAGGTATAAGTATAAAGGGGGCAGGAGATAACGGAATGCTGCTTGCGGGAAGTAATAATATAATAGAAGCCTGCACATTTACAGAAAACTGCGATTCAGGATTGCAACTATCAAGGTATAATACCTCCTATAACTCAATAGATAAGTGGCCGAGCAATAACCTTATAGTAGATTGTATTTCATCCCTGAACTTTGATTCCGGAAGAGAAGATGCCGACGGGTTCGCCCCGAAGCTTACCTGCGGAAAAGGGAATGTATTCAGAAATTGTAAAGCGCTTTATAACTGCGATGATGGTTGGGATATGTATACAAAGTCTGGGACCGGGGCCATTGGCGTTGTAACCCTCGAAAATTGTGAGGCTATCGGAAACGGTTACGATATCAGCGGAAAGAAAACCGGCGGAGATGGCAACGGTTTCAAACTAGGTGATGATACGGCCTCGGTGGCCCATATACTTAAAAACTGTGCAGCCAATAACAATGCAAAGCACGGTTTTACGGGCAACGGTAACCCAGCCAAAATAATTATGGAGGACTGTACCGGATCCAGCAATGCCCAAAAGTTATTTGACAGACTTGACAACGCAATTTTTAAATAGACCAATAACATTATATTATTTAGTGTAAACGAAATAATCACCTAAGATTTTGTCAACAATTTTATTGCGGCTAATGCAGTGGAGCACCCCTACGCTTGCCACAGCTATACACTGAATGGAACGGTGGACTTAATGTTCGCCGTTTCTCCATTTGCCGTTTATGTGGCAAGCCCATAGCGTATAAACCTCGGAGGTTAGGGGCAAGTCCACTTTTAGGACCTAATAGGCACCCCAAGGATTACCGTTAATGTTGCCCTCCGCACCATTTTCTTTATCTCTACATTCCTTATATGGGAATTATCCATATTCACACAGAATTTTATTCAACCTCTTAACTTTGGATAATATCCTTAAGATACCGAAATGCTTCCTTTGTAGTGAGGATATCGCTCGGAACCTTAAAGCCCGCCTTTTTCAGCTTACAAAACAGCTCGGTTACCTGCGGAACATCCAAACCTAGTTTTTTTATCTCATCAACCCGTGAAAAAACCTCGGATGGTTCCCCATCCATCACTACATGAGCATTCGCAATAACAATAACACGTTTTGCTAAAACAGCTTCCTCCATATGATGGGTAATATGTACAATCGTGATACCTTCTTTATCATTTAATCTTTTAAGAGTATCTAAAATTTCTTTTCTGCCCACGGGATCCAGCATAGAAGTTGCCTCGTCAAGAACAATACACTCCGGTCGCATGGCAAGAATTCCGGCTATAGCGATCTTTTGTTTCTGACCTCCGGATAAATTGTGAGGGGAATAATCCCCAAACCCTTCCATACCTACATCCCTGAGGGATTCATCCACTCTTAGTACAATTTCTTTTGCAGCAATTCCTAGATTTTCAGGCCCAAATGCTATATCCTCCTTAACCGATGATGCAACAAACTGGTTTTCGGGGTTTTGAAATATCATCCCCACGCTCTTCCTTATATCCCATACATTCTTGGGGAAATCAGTCCTTTCACCGCCAATGTATATTACGCCACCCGTTGGTATAAGCAAAGCATTCAAAAGCCTTGCTAGGGTAGATTTCCCCGAACCGTTCCTGCCTATAACAGCTACAAACTCCCCTTTTTTTATTTGCAGGTTAAGATTTTTTATCGCGGGCAGAAGATGTTCTCCCCTTTTATCTGCATTATAAGCATAGCTTACATTTTGGGCTTTTATAAAAATATCATCCATGCGGCTCTGCCTACTCCCCTCAACCTAGGTAATTATGTGTAGTTATTTTACATTTGATCTATATTTCATTTCTTGCCTTCATACCTTTTGCTCCCCGTCTATGCAAATAGGGACTGGTATGAACCTAGCATCACCCAATCCCCTTCCATAATGCATAATATTGTATATTTTTTAATGTAAGACAGGTTGCTTCTATTCCACTTTACAGTTTTTGATATTAAACCAACTGCAAAATCACCATTTCAGCGGCATCGCCTTTTCTTGCTCCAAGCCTGTACATTCTCGTGTAACCGCCATTAACACCCTTATACTTTGGGGCAATTTCATCAAATAGCTTGTTAGTAAGGCTAATGGATTTACCATCTTCATCCTTGACCTTATAAACCCAATTCATTACCTTCCTTCTTGCATGTAGCCTAGAGGGGTTATCAACCCTTACCATATCCATCTTTAGTTCTCTTTCGACTACCTCGTATTCCCTTCCATTTCTGGATTTCTTGATGTTCGTTATTTTCTGACCCTTTGGATCAAGTTTTACGGCACTGACTTTGGTCTGCTTTGAAGTGAAATTGTCACATTCCTTGACCGCCATAGCAATGATCTTTTCTGCAATGCTTTTAACTTCTTTTGCCTTAGCTTCTGTAGTCTCTATCTTACCATTTTGAATAAGGGATGTAACCAAGCCCTTTAACATAGCCTTCCTTTGGGACGTTTTACGTCCTATTTTTCTTTGAACCGGCATCTTTTATACCTCCTTTACTCTAATAAGCCCGGCCTTATGGCCCAGGCTTATATCTTTATATGCTTAATCCTAGTCCTCATTCGGTGCCAATGTCAATTCAAGACCCTTTAGCTTATTTACCACCTCTTCAAGGGATTTCTTTCCAAGGTTTCTGACTTTCATCATATCCGCTTCTGTCTTGCCTATCAGATCCTCAACTGTATTGATACTAGCCCTTTTCAGGCAGTTATAGGATCTAACAGATAAGTCAAGCTCTTCAATTGTCATCTCTAGGACTTTTTCCTTCTTTGTCTCTTCTTTTTCCACCATTATCTCTGCATTCTTGGCGTTGTCAGAAAGATCGATAAACAAGTTTAGATGTTCATTCATGACCTTTGCACCCAAGCTTATCGCTTCATCGGGTTTAATACTGCCATCGGTCCAAACCTCTAAAGTCAATTTGTCAAAATCCGTAACCTGACCAACCCTCGTATTTTCCACAGTATAGTTAACCTTTCTAACAGGTGTGAAGATTGAATCCACGGGAATTACCCCTATCGGTTGTCCGTCATATTTATTCCTTTCCGCCGACACATAACCCCTTCCCCGATCAAGGGTTAGCTCCATATAAAGCCTGCTTTCCCCATTCAAGGTCGCTATTTTATGTTCGGGATTGAGTATTTCCACATCGGAATCAACCTTGATATCCGAAGCTTTTATTTCACCCTCCCCGTCAGCGTCTATATACACAACCTTGGCTCCCTCACTATGAAGAATCAATGACAGCCCTTTTATGTTAAGGATTATCTCGGTAAGATCTTCCACCACCCCAGGTATTGTCGAAAACTCGTGTAACACGCCATCTACTTTGATTGATGTTACGGCCACACCGGGTAAAGATGAAAGTAATATTCTCCTTAGCGAATTACCAAGGGTAATGCCATATCCCCTCTCCAACGGCTCTACCACAAACTTCCCATATGTGTCATCTTCACTAGATATTATACATTCTATCCTCGGTTTTTCAATTTCAATCATCAAAAACCCTCCCTTGAACTTTTATATTTTTTGAGGGCAACTGATTCAAAAATTCCTTATCTCTCAATTGAGCTATAACTTGAACCTTCATATCTATCGTTAGAATCCTCAGTTGCTGTACCGGAATATATGCACACCCAAATCCTGTCATTACTTAGAGTATAACTCTACTATCAGGCTTTCCTTTAGCGGGAGGTCAATATCCTCTCTCGATGGAAGGGCTATTACCTTACCCGTCATTCCCTCAGCATCATACTCAATCCATTTTACTTCCGGTCTCCCTGCTGCTATTTCCTTATTGTCCTTAAACTTCGGAGAACTCTTACTTTTTTCCTTAACCGCAATAATATCACCATTTTCAACAAGGTAGGATGGTATGTCAACCTTCTTACCATTTACGGTGAAATGCCCATGTCTTACAAGCTGTCTGGCTTCTGACCTTGATGTAGCAAGCCCCATCCTGTGTACGACATTATCAAGTCTCAGTTCTAGTATTTGTAAAAGGTTTTCTCCCGTTATACCCTTTCGTTTGACGGCCATATCGAAGTATCCCCTGAACTGACCTTCCAATACACCATAATATCTCCTCGCCTTTTGCTTTTCACGAAGCTGCAGGCCGTATTCAGATAGCTTTTTTCTGCCTTGACCATGTTGCCCAGGGGCATATCCCCTCCTGGAAATAGAACATTTATTTGTTGTGCACCTTTCACCCTTTAAATAAAGCTTTTCTCCCTCTCTACGACAAAGTCTGCAAGATGCATCAGTATATCTTGCCATCTAGTTTTACACCTCCAATAAAAAATCAAGTCTCAAATTTGATTAAACATGTCTTTCCCCATAATCTCCATTATACCCTTCTTCTTTTGGGTGGTCTGCACCCGTTGTGGGGTATAGGGGTTACATCCTTAATAAGACTAACTTCAAGTCCTGCAGCCTGTAGTGCTCTTATGGCTGCTTCCCTTCCAGAACCCGGACCCTTTACATAAACCTCTACCATTTTAAGCCCATGCTCCATAGCTCCCCTAGCAGCCGTCTCCGCTGCCATCTGGGCAGCAAAAGGTGTACTCTTTTTCGAGCCCCTAAAGCCCAGGCTTCCAGCACTTGACCATGATAATGCATTTCCTGCAACATCAGTCAAAGTTACTATTGTATTGTTAAATGTAGAGCGAATATGAGCCGCACCGCGTTCAATATTTTTGCGCTCTCTTCTTTTTCTGGTGATTCTTTTCGCACCTGATTTAGTAGACATTAAACCGCAAACCTCCTTTTACTATTTTCTCCTTTGAATCCCAATAGTTCTTTTTGGTCCCTTTCTGGTTCTTGCGTTGGTCTTAGTTCTCTGACCACGCACCGGCAACCCAGTCCTATGTCTTCTCCCCTTGTAGCAACCTATTTCCATCAGTCTTTTGATGTTTAAGGAGACCTCTCTTCTCAAATCCCCTTCTACTTTATATTCCTTATCAATAGCTTCTCTAAGCTTGCTTATTTCGTCATCCGTCAGGTCTCTTATCTTAGTGTCGGGATTAATACCTGTACTTTTTAAAAGCCTATTTGATAATGATCTGCCTATACCATAAATATAAGTCAATCCAATTTCCACCCTTTTTTCTCTGGGTAAATCGATTCCGGCAATACGCGCCATCTTTTTCTACACCTCCAATAAATTTCTAAGAGTTTCGCTATCGGTTTTAATATTATTGCCTATAAAATAAACAATCTAGGTTATAAGCATGGATGCGTTAGTGCAACCCCAGCTTATACAGCCGCATCCTATATGTTATTTTTAAAAAATTTTAGCCTTGCCTTTGCTTGTGCTTCGGATTCTGGCATATAACCATTACCTTGCCTTTTCGCCTAATAATCTTACATTTCTCACAAATTGCCTTTACCGATGGCTTAACTTTCATAATCAACACCTCCTTAAAGCTCAGATTACTTAGCCCTCCATGTAATCCTACCGCGGGTCAAATCATAAGGAGAAAGCTCAACAGTCACCTTATCCCCTGGCAAAATCCTAATGAAATTCATCCTCAGTTTACCAGATATATGAGCTAAAATTTTATGTCCATTATCTAGCTCAACCTCAAACATCGCATTCGGCAAGGCCTCTATAACCCTACCTTCAACCTCTATAACATCTTCCTTAGACAAGCTTTTAAACCTCCTTACCCCTTGCTTAGGGCTTAATCTTAACTTTAATCCGTTTCGATATTTCCTTCGTTTGACAATGCCTTGCGTATTTCTGCATTTGTTAGTCTTTCCTTGTTTTTAATTTTCTCGCCTAATGGTGATATAATCCTATCGGTCAATTTAAGGTGTTTTAAATTTTTTAATTTTGCGTTTTTAATCCGCCTCAAATCACCATCTGATACAGTCACCCTTGTTTTATCCATTATGCTAACTATAATAAATTTTCTCCCTGCATCTCTTCCGGCTATAGAGTAAACAATCTGACCTGGGCAAACTCCCATAATGCTCACCTCTGTTATTACAACACAAACCTAATTTAGTAGGGTTAGAATCAATGGTTCCTCGTCTGTCACAACAATTGTATTTTCGTAATGGGCAGACAATTTACCGTCAAATGTTTCAACGGTCCATCCGTTTTCAAGTATCTTTATTTTGTGAGTTCCTTGGTTAACCATCGGTTCAACAGCGATGGACATGCCCGGCTCTAGCCTGCTTCTTTGGCTTTTGCATCTATAATTTGGCACTTGAGGTTCCTCATGCATATCCCTCCCGATACCGTGACCTACAAATTCACGTACAACGGAGTAACCATTTCCCACAACACAATCTTCTATAGCTCCCGATATATCAATAATCCTTTTACCATTTACAGCATTTTTTATCCCTTCATAGAAGCTTTGTCTGGTAATGTCTATCAGCTTTTGAGCTTCATCGGATATCTGACCAACCGCAAAGGTTCTTGCAGCATCACCATGGAACCCATCTTTGTATGCACCCACGTCAATACTTATAATATCGCCATCTTTCAGCTCTCTTAAACCGGGCATTCCGTGAATAATCTCATTATTTATAGATGAGCATATACTCCCGGGGAAATCCATAACACCTTTAAATGCGGCCTTATATCCCTTAAAAGAGGGCATTGCCCCATGTTTTCTTATAAATTCCTCAGCAATTCTGTCAAGCTCTAATGTGGTGATTCCCGGTTCAACCGCTTCGCTAAGCCTATGAAGAGTCAATGCCACGACCTCACCGGCCTTTTTCATTAATTCAATTTCTTTTTTCGTTTTTATTATTATCATTTTCGACTCCATTCAGTGCATCTGTGACTTTCCCTGCGGTATCTTCAATCCTAACCATACCTTCGATGGTTATGAGCTTACCCTTGGCGGTATAGTATTCAATTAAAGGCTCTGTCTGCTTATGGTAAATATCCAGCCTCTTAATAATAGTATCTTCCTTATCATCTTCCCTTTGGAATAAACGTCCGCTGCATTTATCACATACACCCTCATTCTTGGGGGGATTGCTTCGTATATGATACGTTTTGCCGCAATGACAAACACGTCTTCCAGAAAGTCTTTTTATAATCCTAGCCTCGGGGACATCTAAGTTTATAACACTGTCAATCTTTTTTCCCATGGCCTCAAGTAGTATATCCAATTCTTTGGCTTGGGCTATTGTCCTAGGAAATCCATCTAGAATAAACCCATTTTTACAATCATGCCTTGTGATTCTTTCTTTAATGATATTGATTGCAACCCCATCGGGGACCAACATACCCTTATCAATATACCCTTGAGCCTGTTTCCCAATATCTGTGCCAAGTTTTATATTTCCCCTTAATATATCTCCAGTAGAAATATGTGGTATGTCATATTTCTCCGATATGATCGCCGCCTGAGTTCCCTTTCCTGCTCCCGGTGCACCTAGCAGAATAAGCCTCATATTATTCCCCCCCTTGCTCCTTGCAAATGAAACAACACATCTACTATACTACTCCAAAAAACCTTTGTAATGTCTCATAAGCATCTGGGATTCTATCTGCCTTACTGTCTCTAGGGCAACACCAACAAGAATAAGAACACTAGTACCGGCAAACCATACCCCACCTACCCCCGTTATTGCCTGAAGTAATGAAGGGAATATATGTATAATAGCAAGGAATAATGCCGAAAACCATGTTATCCTGGTTAGCACCCTATAAATATAATCTGATGTCGGTTTGCCTGGTCTTATTCCAGGTATAAAACCTCCGTTCTTCTTTAAATTATTTGCCAACTCAATCGGATTGAATTGAATAAATGTATAGAAAAACGTAAAGAACATAATTAGTAAGCCCGATAGCAAGGATATCTCTATCCTGGACTGAAATCCCCTAAAGTAGGTTGCTACGGGGTGGCTAGATGTAGGGAAGAAGAACCCAACTATCGTAGCTGGCAAAGCAACAAAGGATGTAGCAAATATTATAGGCATAACCCCAGCAGCATTAACTTTAATGGGTATATGTGTACTCTGCCCACCATACATTTTACGTCCTACTACCTTCTTGGCGTACTGCACTGGTATTCGTCTTTCCGCTTCAGTAACCCATATAACGGCCACTATAATTGCAACAAAGACAGCCAATATCCCAAGTATGCTTATCAACCCGACAAACTTGCCGCCTAAATTGCCCAAAGTGTATTCACTATAAAGATAGATAACTCCCGTAGGACCCCTAGATACAATACCTGCAAAAATCAACAGTGAAATACCATTTCCGACCCCACGTTCTGTAATCTGTTCACCCAACCACATAAGAAACGCCGTTCCAGCGGTAAATGACATTGTAATTACAGCAAATGTAAGGAAGTTTCTCTTTGAAACGGCATTGCCTAATCCAAAGAAAAAAGCTGTCGCTTGAAGAAAACCAAGCACTATAGAACCATATCTTACATACTGGGCAATAATTTTTCTACCTTCTTCCCCCTCCTTGGCAAGACGCTCAAGGCTAGGAATAGCAACGGTTAATAGCTGTATAATAATCGAGGATGTAATATAAGGCGATATACTCATGGCAAATATTGTTGCTTTGGCGAATGCTCCGCCTGACAAAATATCAACGAATCCGAAGATCGTCCCCTGTCCTATCATTTCTTTTAGAGCTTGCGGATCCAAATATGGAACAACTATATGAGAACCCAACCTGAATATCACAATCATTAAGAAAGTAAAAAACATTTTCTTTCTTAAATCGGCAATCTTCCAGGCATTCCTTATCGTTGCTAAGATCCCATCCATAACTAAATCACCTCTACCTTTCCTCCTGCAGCTTCAATTTTTTCAGAAGCTACCTTGGTAAATCTTGTGGCCTTAACCGTTAGCTTTTTATCCAGTTTGCCATCACCAAGAATCGATACACCATCAACAACCTTTTTTATTATGCCTTTTTCCTTAAGGAGTTCTTCAGTTACTACCGTTCCATTATCAAATACATTTAACTCGGATACATTAACTTCCGTGTATACCTTTGCAAATATATTGTTGAATCCTCTTTTTGGCAGCCTCCTGTAAAGGGGCATTTGACCACCTTCAAACCCGGGTCTGACGCCGCCCCCTGAGCGTGCTTTTTGACCTTTATGTCCTCTTCCAGCAGTTTTGCCATTTCCAGTTCCATGGCCCCTACCTTTTCGTTTTGGTAGCTTGCTTGAACCCGGCGCGGGTTGTAATTCAAACAACTTCATTGATTACACCTCCCCTTATATTTCTTCAACTGATAAAACATGCTCTATTTTATTAATCATACCTCTTATTTGTGGATTGTCTTTTTGTTCTACGCTGGCACCTATCTTCTTAAGGCCTAAGGCTTTTACAGTTGCTGCCTGTGCCTTTTTCAATTTACTGGTGCTCCTCACCAACGTAATCTTTAGTTTCGCCATCAGGGTTCCCTCCTAACCTAATACTTCTTCTACCGTTTTATCACGGAGCTTGGCTACATCTTCCAATGTCCTTAGCTGAGTAAGACCCTCCATGGTTGCCTTAACCACATTGACTGGATTGTTGGAACCTAAAGACTTTGTCCTAATATCCTTAACACCCGCCAATTCTAAAACCGCCCTGACCGGCCCGCCCGCTATAACACCCGTACCAGCGCCGGCAGGCTTTAAAAGCACCCGTCCTGCACCAAAACGGCCTATTATTTCATGGGGGATTGTGGTCTCTACTATAGGAATCCTTTTGAGATTTTTCTTTGCATTCTCTATGCCTTTTCTTATAGCCTCTGGTATCTCAGCAGCTTTGCCCGTTCCGCTACCCACATGACCATTTTCATCGCCCACCACTACAAGGGCAGCAAATCGGAAGTTTCTTCCACCTTTAACAACCTTGGCAACACGCCCGATATTAACAACCCTTTCTTTAAGATCTAAAATGCTAGCATCTACACTTTGCAAGTTTTTTTCCCTCCTTATCCTAAAAATCTAACCCTGCCTCCCTTGCACCCTCCGCGAGTTCTTTGACTCTACCGTGGTACAAGTATCCTCCTCTATCAAACACAACTTTTTTAATGCCGCTGCTAGTGGCCTTCTTGGCAACAAGCATTCCAACCTCTTTTGCGGCCTTTTTGTTTCCACAATATCCGTTTTTCCCCTTTATATCCGTATCAAGCGTTGATGCTGAGACAAGGGTTCTTCCGGTTGTGTCATCAATTATTTGTGCATAGATATTTGTTAGGCTCCTATACACATTTAAACGTGGACGTTCCGATGTTCCCACAATTTTTTTCCTTACCCTTACATGCTTTCTTGCTCTTGCAACATTTTTACCGGGCTTTATTATCATTCGATTTCACTCCCTTCTACTTCTTAGCACCTGTCTTACCTTCTTTACGCCTGATTATTTCTGTATCGTACTTAATTCCCTTACCCTTATAAACTTCGGGCATTCTCTTCTCTCTTATCTTTGCAGCATATTGACCTACAGCCTGCTTGTCGCTCCCCTTAACAATAATTTTGTTGGGGGCGGGAACCTCGACTGTTATGCCATCCGGATCTTCCATTTCCACGGGATGTGAATACCCCAGTGTTAGAAGCAGTTTTTTACCCTGTTTTTGTGCTCTGTACCCTACACCATTTATTTCTAGGTTCTTTACATAACCCTCTGTAACACCCATTACCATATTGCTTATAAGTGATCTAGTTAAACCGTGCAAAGCTCGATGTTGCTTTTGCTCCGAAGGTCTTTGCACAAATATTGTATTGTCTTCTACCTTGATTAGCATATCTTTATGAAGCTGTTTAACCAAAGTACCCATATTCCCCTTGATAGTAAGCGTATTACCATCATCAAGTTTTACATCAACGCCCTTAGGGATTGTAATCGGCATTTTACCTATTCTTGACATGCCAGCACCTCCTGTCCTTTACATTACCATACAAATGCTAATACCTCGCCCCCGACCCCTTCATTCCTTGCACTTTTATCTGTCATAACACCCCTTGATGTCGATAGAATTGCTATTCCAAGTCCGCCCAATACTTTTGGTATTTCTTCTTTACCTGTATAAACCCTTAAACCGGGCTTGCTTATTCTTTTTAATCCAGTAATAACATTCTGCTTATTACTTTTATATTTAAGTCTTACCCTTAATACGCCTTGCTTTCCATCGGAAATCTCCTCTACCGCCCTTATATATCCCTCATTCAATAGAATATCCGCAATTGATTTTTTGAGATTAGAAGCGGGTATGTCAACTGTATCATGTTTTGCGGAACTAGCATTTCTTATCCTAGTCAACATATCGGCTACTACATCCGTAATCTGCATATGTTTAACCTCCTTTCATAAGATAACTACCAACTTGCTTTTCTTACACCAGGTATATGGCCTTTATAAGCCAATTCCCTAAAGCATATACGACAAATCCCAAACTTCCTAATATATGCATGCGGCCTTCCGCACAGTCTGCATCTATTATAAGCTCTTGTACTATATTTGGGTTTTCTTCTTTGTTTTAAAATTAGCGCTTTTTTCGCCACGCGTTAATCCCTCCTTTTAACTTTTGCTAAACGGCATTCCCATAAGTTTGAGCAATTCCCTAGCCTCTTCATCGGTTTGCGCTGTCGTTACGAATGTTATATCCATTCCTCTTATTTTATCGATTTTATCGTATTCAATTTCTGGGAAGATAAGCTGCTCTTTAATACCCATGGAGTAATTACCTCGCCCATCAAAAGAATTAACGGATACTCCTCTAAAATCCCTCACCCTAGGCAGGGATATATTTATAAGCTTGTCTGCAAAATCGTACATTCTGCTAGATCTTAAGGTGACCTTGCAGCCTATATTCATTCCTTCCCTAAGCTTAAATGCTGCAACTGACTTTTTTGCCTTTATTACAATAGGTCTTTGCCCTGAGATCAGTGCCATATCATTGACCGCTGCCTCCATAGCCTTGGGATTTTCCTTAACATCCCCAACCCCCATATTCAAGACAATCTTCTCAAGCTTAGGCACCTGCATTGGGCTTGTATATTTAAACTTGGCCATTAGGGCCGGCACTACCTCTTTTTTATACCTTTCCTTCAAAGCTAACACCAGATTATACCTCCTCTCTTAAAAAATGCCCATTAGACCCTGGCTTCCCTAATCATATCTATCGTACCGTTGCATTTTTTACATTCTCTATCTTTTTCGCCGTTCTCCAAAATCCTTTTCCTGATTCTTGTCGGCTTTCCGCATTTGGGGCAAATTAGCATCACTTTTGAGCTGTGAACGGGAGCCTCCTGTCGGATTATGCCACCTTGCTGCATCTGGGATCTGGGTTTTTTGTGTTTGGTAGCAATATTTACACCCTCCACTAAAACAACGCTGTCTTGGGCTCTAACCTGTAACACTTTGCCTTTCTTTCCTCTATCTTTACCATTTAAAATGATTACCGTATCTCCCTTTTTAACGTGAACCTTGTTTTTCAAATTAAGCCACCTCCTCCCTTATAAGACTTCTGGTGCGAGGGACAATATTTTCATATATTCCTTATCCCTTAATTCCCTTCCGACAGGCCCAAAAATACGTGTCCCCCTCGGATTTTTGTCTTCTTTTATAATTACCGCAGCATTCTCATCAAACTTTATATAGGTGCCATCCACCCTTCTTACTCCCTTTTTGGTGCGTACAATAACGCATCGTACAATTTCGCCTTTTTTGACAACACCGCCGGGTGTTGCTTCTCTAACAGAAGCGACTATTACATCCCCAATATTTGCATACTTTCTTTTAGAGCCCCCAAGAACCTTTATGCAAAACAATCTTTTGGCTCCGCTGTTATCTGCAACTTTGAGGATTGACTGTGTTTGAATCATATTGAAACCTCCTTTCGATAAAAGTTAACGGGCTTTTTCAATTATTTCAACCAGTCTCCACATCTTATCCTTACTAAGTGGGCGGGTCTCCATTACCCTAACCGTATCGCCTATATTGCATTCATTGTTCTCATCATGTGCTTTCAGCTTATATGTCTTTTTAATAAATTTCTTGTATAATGGATGTTTCTCCGAGCTCTCTATATTTACAACTATTGTTTTGTTCATTTTATTGCTGGAAACCTTACCTGTCCTGGTTTTTCTTTTCGCTCTATCGTTCAATTCGCTCTAACCTCCTTTCGGGATTCATCAAACTCTTATCCCTTTTAATTCCCTTTCTTTTAAAACAGTTTTTATACGCGCAATAGATCTCTTAACATTCTTAAGCTCCATAGGGTTCTCTAATCTGCTCGCCGCATGCTGAAATCTTAGCTTAAACAATTCGGATTTCAGATCAAGAAGGTCTTTTTCTAGTTCATCTTGTGTTTTTTCCCTAATATCTTTAGCTTTCATTTACTTCACCACCCATTTCTTCTTCACGCGCTACAAACTTACACTTAATGGGGAGTTTATGCGAAGCAAGTCTCAACGCTTCCCGTGCAACCTCCTCCGATGTACCAGCGATCTCAAACAAGACTCTCCCTGGCTTAACTACGGCCACCCAATATTCCGGTGTTCCTTTTCCGCTTCCCATACGTGTTTCAGCAGGTTTTTGAGTTACAGGTTTGTCTGGAAATATTTTAATCCAAACTTTTCCCCCTCTTTTTGTAAAACGAGTCATTGCAACCCTGGCGGCCTCTATCTGATTACTTGTTATCCATGCTGGTTCAAGAGCCTGAAGCCCGTACTGACCATCAACTATTCTGTTGCCCCTAGTCGCAATACCCTTCATTCTTCCCCTTTGAACCTTCCTGCGTTTGACTCTTTTTGGCATTAGCATTACTTATTTCCCCCTTCCCGCTTATTCTCCTTCTTGACAGCTGGAAGAACCTCTCCTTTATAAATCCAAACCTTAACACCTATCTTACCGTATGTTGTATTTGCTTCGGCAAACCCATAGTCTACGTCTGCCCTCAATGTCTGAAGGGGTATAGTACCTTCATGGTAGTGTTCTGTTCTAGCTATTTCTGCACCACCGAGTCTTCCCGATACCATCGTTTTTATTCCTTTTGCTCCCATTCTCATTGTCCTTGTTATGGACTGCTTCATTGCCCTTCTAAAGGATATTCTTTTTTCAAGCTGTGATGCTATATTTTCTGCAACCATCTGTGAATCCAATTCAGGGACTTTAATCTCGGTAATATTTATTAGCACATTTTTCTGTGTCATCTTTAAAAGCTGCTTTCTTAGCTCTTCTATTCCCGCGCCACCCTTTCCTATAACCAATCCAGGTTTAGAGGTATTCACGTTAATTTTGATCTTATTTGCAGCTCTTTCAATCTCTATCCTTGAAATACCCGATGTATAAAGCTTCTTTTTTATAAATTTTCTGATTTTATAATCTTCAACTAAAAAATCACTGAAGTCTCTATCGTTGGCATACCACTTCGTGTCCCAATCCTTAATGATACCTATTCTTAATCCGTGAGGATTTACCTTTTGGCCCATTATCCACCCTCCTTTTCTTTTAGCTTCTTTCCTTGACCACCATGGTAATATGGCTTGTTCTTTTTCTGATCCTGTTTGCCCTACCCTGTGCTCTTGGCATTATTCTTTTTAGAGTAGGCCCCTGATCAGCAAATGCTTCACAAATATACAACTCGTCTCTGCTTAGCCCGTTGTTGTTCGTTGCGTTCGATTCAGCTGATCTTAAAAGCTTATATAGCAGCTCCGAGGAAGCTTTTGGGGTATATTTTAATATGCCATATGCCTCATCAATATCTTTGCCTCTTATAAGATCTAGCACAATCTTAACCTTCCTTGCGGATATCCTAGCATATTTTAAAACAGCCTTACCTTGATCCTTTCCTATCCCTAGGGCATTTCTTTCGTTCTTTGTAAGCAATGCTGGTTTATTTGATTTCCTGTGTTTAGAACCATAAACCTCTAGGGCTTTATCCTTATCTAAAAGCAGCTCCCTTTTTGTTTTTGAACCCTTTCCCAACCGGATTCCCTCCCTTCATGTTAAACTAACTTTACTTTAATGCCGTGGATCTTTCAGTGTGAGAACCATGACCCCTGTATGTTCTTGTGGGGGCAAATTCACCTAACTTGTGACCAACCATATCTTCTGTTATATAAATCGGTACATGCTTACGTCCATCGTGCACTGCGATTGTGTGTCCCACCATTTGCGGGAATATGGTAGAGGCCCTTGACCATGTCTTTAGTACCTTCTTTTCGCCATTTCCATTCATGGCTTCAATTCTTTTGAGAAGCTTTGGCTCCACGAAAGGTCCTTTCTTAACTGATCTACTCATCTATTCTTATCCTCCTTCCCCTTACCGATTATAGATACAACATCGTATAAATCCAGTACTACTTCCGTTTTCTTCTGCTTACGATGTATTTATTTGAATCTTTGTTCTTTTTCCTTGTTTTGTAACCAAGTGTTGGTATTCCCCATGGGGTTACAGGACTTGGTCTACCTATTGGCGATCTACCCTCACCACCACCGTGCGGGTGATCAACGGGATTCATTACAACACCACGAACTGATGGTCTCCTGCCTAGCCATCTTTGTCTTCCCGCCTTACCTATCGTAATGTTTTCCCTTTCAATGTTTCCGACCTGACCCACCGATGCTCTGCATTTTACATTAACCATCCTAACTTCGCCCGAGGGTAATCTCACCTGAGCATAATTGCCCTCCTTAGCCATAAGCTGTGCAGAATTACCCGCAGATCTTACCATCTGTGCACCTTTGCCAGGCTTTAGCTCAATATTGTGGATGGTTGTACCTAATGGTATTTTAGTAAGAGGTAGTGCATTCCCGACCTTTATGTCAGCATTTTCCCCGGATTCAACAATATCTCCTACCTTCAAACCCTCCGGTGCAATTATATACCTTTTTTCACCGTCAACATAATGTAAAAGCGCTATATAGGCAGTTCTGTTCGGGTCGTATTCTATTGATGCAACTTTGGCTTTTATTCCATCCTTGTTTCTTTTAAAGTCTATTATTCTATACTTTCTCTCTGCTCCCCCTCCGCGGCTTCTAACTGTCATCCTGCCATATGAGTTTCTCCCGCCAGTTTTTTTAAGGGGTGCCAATAATGACCTTTCCGGTTTGTTTTTTGTTACCTCTTCAAAAGTAGAGACCGACATAAATCTCCTTGCTGGAGATGTAGGTTTATATTTTTTAACTGGCACTTTTCTTCACTCCTTCATTACCCCTACAAAGTAAGGTTTAACTTATTGTGCAACATCAAACTCTTCAATGCTAGTCTTGTATTTCTTGCTAATGGTAGTCATCTTGCCACCTTCGGTCAAATATTCAACTGGGCTGGGATCGGTGTCTATTTTAACAATAGCCTTTTTCCAATCGGGCCTATATCCCTCATGTACACCCATTCTTTTCTTTTTGCCCTTTATGTTTATAGTATTTACACTGAGTACCTTGACCTGAAAAAGCTTTTCGACAGCATGCCTAATTTCGGTTTTCGTTGCTTTAACATTAACCATAAAGGTATACTTACCATCCGCTATCCCATCATTACTTTTCTCAGTAATATATGGTCTAATTATAATATCTTCAGCAACCCTCATTATGCATACACCTCCTCAACCCTCTTTACTGCGTCTTTGGTAATTATAAACTTATCATATCTTACGATATCATAAACATTTATTGTGTTTACATACAGTGTTTTTATTCCTGGGATATTCCTTGCTGACATTTCAACATTTTCGTTTTTTTCAGCCAGTACAAGTACTGCACCTTTGGCTACATTCAGGTTCTTTAGAACCTCCGCCATCTGCTTTGTCTTTATGGCATCTAAACTGAGTTCATCCAATACAACCATTTCGTTTCCGTTCACCTTCGCTGATAGTGCAGATTTTAGTGCTAGCCTTCTTAGTTTCTTGGGCAAAACATAGCTGTAATCCCTCGGTTTAGGAGCAAAAACAACCCCACCTTTTATCCACTGCGGGGCTCTGATGCTTCCCTGCCTTGCCCTACCAGTACCTTTCTGTCTCCATGGCTTTGCCCCTCCGCCACGCACTTCGCTTCTTGTCTTTGTTGACTGCGTTCCTTGCCTCCTGTTGGCCAGCTGGTTTACTACCACCTGATGGATTGCATTTTTATTAACATCAACCGCAAAAATGTTATCGCTTAGCTCAATATCTCCAACAACTGTGCCATTCATATTATAAACGTCAACCTTTGGCATTATAGTTCCTCCTTTCCTTTACTATTTGCTTCTCTTTACGGTACTTTTAATTATTAATAATCCGCCCCTGGCCCCAGGAACAGCACCCTTGACGAGAAGGATGTTTCTTTCATTATCAACCCTAACAACATCTAGGTTTTGTACCGTCACCTTATCAACACCCATATGTCCTGGCAATGGCCGCCCTTTAAATATCTTTCCCGGCGATGCACTTCCCCCCATTGCTCCGACCCTTCTATGGTATCTGGATCCATGGCTTTCCCTGCCACGGGAGAATCCATACTTTTTTATAACACCGGCAAACCCTTTTCCCTTTGAAATACCTGTTACATCTACGCGATCCCCATCTTTAAACATGTCTGCAACCTTTATCTCCTGTCCAACCTCATACTGCTCGGTGTCGCAGGTTCTAAATTCCTTTAGATGCCTTTTAGGTGTTGCCTTAATCTTCGAAAATACGCCGTTCTGTGGCTTATTAAGGCTTTTTTCCTTTACATCGAGGAACCCTACCCGGATCGAGTTATAGCCATCCGTTTCATCATTCTTTTTTTGGACAACTGTTACCGGCCCAGCCTCTATAACTGTAACAGGAATGGCAGCCCCATTTTCATTGAAAACCTGCGTCATACCTATTTTTTTACCTAAAATAAATTTCCCCATTCGTTATCCCTCCTATGGTTATTGGTTCACACTAAGCCCATTCGGATTTTTAATGTGAACATGACCCTTCATAATTGCATTCGGCACCTAAAGCTTGATCTCTATATCCACGCCCGCAGGTAGATCCAATCTCATTAATGCATCTACTGTTTTGGGTGTCGGAAGGAGAATATCAATAAGTCTTTTGTGTGTCCTCATTTCAAACTGCTCCCTCGCATCCTTGTACTTATGAGGAGACCTTAATATCGTTATGATTTCCTTCTCCGTCGGCAATGGTACAGGACCTGACACTCGAGCACCAGTCCTTTTGGCCGTATCAACTATTTTCTCGGCCGATTGATCAATAATCTGGTGATCAAATGCTTTTAATCTGATTCTGATTTTTTGTTTGTTTGCCATACATAAACCTCCTTGAATTTGTTACGTACAACAAGCATGTTTTCTGTACACTATGCCGGGTGTTTCCCCTTCAGCTATATTAAAACCCAGGAAACTAATCTGCCTGCATGGCATATTTACCTGGGCTGTACTATCTCAAAATCCTATGCATAAAGTTATGCATCGCAAAATGTACAGTGACTTGTCGCCCGGTTTCTCGAATCGGACATTCTCCTCAGAAGTTACCTGCATTCTATAGCAGCAATCTCCGGAATCATCGTATGCCTCGCCACAACATTCAACATTCTACTATATATCCTTATCTTTTGCAAGTACTTTTTAAAAATTAAAGTTTGGAAGATTGCAAAAGAGCTTATATCCTATAATATTTCACCCTTAAAAACAAAACTCTGCGATATACTCACAGAGTTTTGATATAAATCTGGCAGCGACCTACTTTCCCGGGACGTCTCCA
>JAAZML010000166.1 GCA_012798835.1 Clostridium sp. | reverse complement strand
TGGGTATTTTTCATATCTGCCATTCCATGAGTTGGTTGCTCCACCCGCTATACCACCTTCTGCGGATTGTAGCCACTGATAGAATTCAACCTGTCTTGCATAGCTTTCCTGCCAGTCTTTTTTACCACCAGAAGATTTTGGAGCAAATTCTGGAACTTCTGCTAGTACCCATGCTGCAAATGGATTCTGATAACCAAAGTGAGCATGACTACAGCCTATCTTCCAAGCCCAGGATGAACCAATTCCGCCACCCCATGCAGTATACCATGCCATGAGATAGTGAGCACTGTCATAGCCCGAACCAGGTGTCTTTGCCTGTGCACCAATCTTCATAAAGTATTTGTCAAACATGTCTGCTCTCATGTAGTCACCCATTTTAGCTGACTTTGCAACCATGTCGGAAATCTGTGACTCTTTACCTTGTTCCTTTGCCCATTTCCAAGCCCAGTATATCGACTGAATAGCACGACCTTCAGCGTCTGGAGCGTTGGTGTAACGCCACTGCTGTGCATAGGATTGGTCTATTGTGTAAAGATCAAGGAAGCCATTTTGTCCACCAAATTTGAATTCTTCTATGGATGGATGAGGTATTGCTTCCCATACTGATTCTTCTTCACCTCTTTGGAAGGTGTTTATAAATGTTGCACGTGTGCCTGTTCCGTATCCGTACCAGTTGTCAACATCCATAAGCCAGTGCATTAGGTATATGTCAGGGCCGTATGCTGATGTTATATCGTTGTGTACAGGGTCAGAACCTACCGTAACAGAATCAAACTGCAATTCTGAGGGATAGTACATAGGATCCTCATACTCGTCAGCGTATGTAGCAGGGCTATTTGGAGTATATGAAGACATACCCCTTTGCTCGGTGCTATCAGGGATTATCCAATCTTCCATGACTTTCCACGATTCTGCCAACGGTGCCCAGTTACCTGAAAATTGTCCATACATAGCTTCCAACCAAGTATAGTAGCTGAATGCTTCACTGGTGGTTACATGTCCATAGTCTGGTGCCTCAATAATCAATGTTTCAAGTGAGTGATAAGGAATCCCCTCATCTGAACTAAAATAACCGTTTGCGGGATCCTTGATCTTTCCATATAGATCCATGAAAAGCTCTTCGTAAGAATAACCGTTGTAGCTATCAGGTGCTTTTACCGGTCCTGCCAATGCTGTCATGGGAACCACCAAAGCTACTAACATCGCAACTGCGATTAGGATTGAAATTCTTCTTTTAACCATTCTCTCCCTCTTCTCCTTTCGAATATCTGTTTTTTTATTCTTTTTAAGTTATATGACGGAATAATGCGATTTATCCGCAATTAACCCATTCCCCCTTTTGCGAATACATTCTTATATGCATTATTTTCATCATAAAACTAAGCCGAACTTAAAACTTTACGAACCATAAGCTCCATTTATCTAACTCGTTTTGTAAGAGCTTAAAACTCGTCGCAATATATAAATAAAAGATACTTTTTAGCACACACCCATTAAAAATTATTTATTTGGCCGATACCCCTATTTATAAACTAAACTCCAGACTAATAGCACTAAAAGATATGAAAAGTTTAAATCACTAAAAACCGATAACATTGCAAAATAGATTACAAAAGCTTCTTCAACCAACATACAACTGAGGGAAATATAAAATAGATTGGTGAGTGTTAAGTGATAGGAGTGTATGGGCATATCCGGCGGTTTAAAATATTTATTTTTCAACGTTCCAAACCTCTTCTTAATATATAACTTCGAGTATTGAAGTCTATTTTGGGGGGCTTGGAAAAAAATTAATTGTAACATCCCCTGATGCAGTGGCATCAAAAATATTATTTTCTATGTACTCCCAAGTATATTTTTATTATTCTGTGTCAATTTATAGCGATATTTTTCCCGCTTACAGGAACATTCAGTCGGATATAGTAGATTAAAACCGTATTTTAATTATAATACACATCGGCTTTCTATGCAAGTTAAAAAATTCTACTATTCTTATAAAAAAAACCTATAAGTGGATCAATTACGCCACGTGCGTTTAAAGAGAAGCCGCAATACAAAAAACCGCAGCATTTATCTTAACTATGTTGCGGAATGTCTTTTAAAGCCTTTGATTTTAAATAAGAACCAATGTACTGGTATGGTAGGAATGGCTAGTTATATAAGTTCTTCTTTTTTTACTGTGTCAGGCAGCGGATACTGCAAATAAACAGTAGGCTCCGCTGCAACATAATAGAAGGAAACATGGACTGCTTACCTTGGGTTCACCCAGTCTGTCTCGCTTGCAGCACCATCACCCTCCGGTTCTTCGTATCCATCTTCCTGTGCTTCTTCCTGTGCTTCTTCCCCTGCTTCTTCCTCTACATCCGCATCCGCAGGCATCTCTTCTATGTATACCGTAGGTGACTCCTGTTTTGTACCGCACCCCGAGCAGTAGCAAACTGTAATTTCAAGCTGAGCACCACACTCTGGACACATTTTAATGTTTTTTATTCGTAGAATCTGTTTTTCCATTCTTTCAATATTTGCTTTGATGATAGAAATTTTTTCGCAAAGTACATTGAACTTTTCGGATGCCTCTGCATTATTTTCAAATGAATCGTAAACTTCCTTTCCAATTTGCGTATAAATTTTTGCGATCTTATCCTCTTCCGAACCAATACTCATGTTAAGTTTTGTGATTTCCAGCAAATTATTTGATTTTTTAACAGCAGTCTTTGCCGTTCTGCCAACTTTTTTTGTGATATCCTTTATAAAATCCATTATATATCCCCCTCCTTGAATCTTGAATATAGATTCCTTTATACTATATATAATACAACACTTTTTTAAAAATGCCAACAGTATTATGAACTTTTTCAATCAAATAATTAATTTTATTAAAGTCAGGCTTGAAAAAACACAAATCTTCTTTGTTTCCCGCATACTATTCCGCATTTAGTACTCCGCTGGTTTTGGGATCTATATAAACTAGCCAATACCCAAATGCACCATATTCGGGTATGCTTCCCTCGGCCTGTGCCCACCTGCATACCCCCTCAACAGGCTTTTTATCCTCTCCATACACCCCCGGTATTCCGCATACCAAATACAACAACTCCCTTTCCCTATCCTCGTAGAATCCTGCTATTAAATGTCTGTGCTTAAAATGTGCCGCTAGAACCCTTTGATTGAAAAGTAGCGGCGCTTTTATATTTGCCTGATAAAGAATGTTGTTTAATTGCACTGGGCCCGAAACCTGCCACCACGCATAGTCCTTTCTTCCCCCTACAAAAGGGTTGCATCTTTTAAAATGTTTGTCAAAACAATTAGGCAGTCCAGCGATATCATATTCATCACCAATAGATTTCCTAGTTATATCCTGGTACTCCTCTTTTTTGGACTCATCATCCCTCAAATCCACCGGTATTGTGTTATCTGTTTCATCCTCATCTTTGCGCTCATCCTCCCGCCCAATTTTTGTAGCCTCTGGGGTCTCTTCGTTACCGGCTGTTACTTTTTTGATACTTTCGCTCTTGCTGTTTTGCTCTACGATGGCTTCAGGCTTTGGTTGCTGCGAACGATGCCTATCCTTAATAGACTTTGCCATCTCCCGTCTCCATTCTACCTTAGCACCGTTATAGGCTGCTAAGGGACAGAATATTCCCCCAATACTTGAATCTTTGTTTTCTGCTAACACTGCCGCTACATTAAAATCTTCGATGCTAAAACTTGTACCTCCCACGTTTTCAGCATCAAAATTCCAGTTAAGTTCACCTTTACCCCCGGTAACAGGTATGTTTCCTACAAAAAGCGGTACTAGGCCGGTTTCATCCGTTTTAACTATGTATAGCTTATAGCCTATCCTAGCATCCTCCTTTAAATTAAGTACCTGACAAAACAATTTTCCTTTGCCATCCCTAACCTCAAGCCTTACATATCCCGATAATTCCCCACCATCAGAGTAACCTGAATCCTCCCTATCGAAAATTAGAAATATCCTTTTGTATTTAGGCTTATTGTACATCTCTTTTTACCTCCTTTATATAAAATACTTATAACGCTTTATAAAAAAGCGGATGCAAATTCTAAAACGTTGGATTTTCCTATTATAAAGGAACCCTTAGAAAAATCTATTTCCAAACCTATATCTATGTATATGTTAGAAAATAAAAAAATAAACCGTTTATGCATCTTATAATGAGTTGCAATAGCAAAAACCATTGTAAAATGTTTATTGCAAAACATATAATAGCAAAATCGATCCATTTTGATTTTATGGTGCCACATTTTTAATTTTTAGAATAAGCCCTTTAAAAGAGAACATTATATATCTTACTGACGCAGACTTGCATTAGTATAAAATCGACTTGCAATGTGAATCCGTTGAAGCAAAATTCAGCCCTGAACTGAAAATTTGTTGGAAATCTCCGCAAACTCTGTCATTGATAAGGTTTCTCCCCTCGCATTTTCGTGGATCCCCGTATATCGCAGTATTTGCTTAATCTCCTCCTTCGTCCTTCCAAAAGCCCCGGAATTGTACAACGCATTTACAAGCGTTTTCCTTCGCTGACCGAAGGAGGATCTTACCACCTTAAAAAACAACTTCCTGTCCAAAACCTCCACTGGGGGCTTCTCATTTTTTACAAGTTTAATGATTGTGGAATCGACCCCAGGCTGGGGAATAAAGCAATGGGGTGCTACATCAAATACCATCTCGGGCAATGAATAATATTGCACTGCAACGGTCAACGCACCGTAATCCTTTCCCCCGGGCTTTGCTGTCATCCTGCTGGCTACCTCTTTTTGAACCATAAATACCATAGAATCTATACTGTTACTTTCTTCTAAAAACCTCATAATGATCGGAGTGGTTATATAATAGGGCAAGTTTGCGACCACTTTTAGCCTGCCCTCCCTAGTTTCACTTTGGATAGTACCTATGTCAACATCCATTATATCTTTATTGATTATATCGACATTCAATGCTCCGCCAAGATTATCCTGTAATGCTGGAATGAGCCTTCTATCAATTTCGAAAGCAATAACCCTTCGCACCCTCCCCGCTAGTTCCACAGTCATATTCCCTATTCCAGGCCCAATTTCGATTACCGTATCGGCATTGCTTAATTCAGCGGTATCAACTATTCTTTTGGTGACTTTTTCGTCTATAAGGAAATTCTGTCCCAGGGATTTTACTAGCCTTATATTATGTTTTTTTATCAGTTGTCTTGTATTTCTTATCATCGTATACTCCATTTTAAAAGTTCCAACCCTAAAATTGCATTTTGACTACATCCTGCCTAATCGTAAAGAATATATACCTTTACCTTGCGGACACCCCATCGTCTAACGGTTTCTTTATCTTCCATGTATAGATCTATGATATCACCCTTTACAGCACTTCCTATATCGGCCGCTATTGCGTATCCATAGTCTGGGACATCACCTACACCCTCTATGTAAACCCTAGTGCCTAGAGGTATTACCCTAGGATCCACCGCAATTACCCCTTTTTTAACTTTCATCCCGGTATAAGTAATGCCGAACTCTGGATGTCCCGGTGACTTTCCAGTATCTTCAAAACACGCAGTGTAAGATGTTGCCCTCATTTCCTTAACCTCTTTATACCTGAACCGTTCACCCCTTGATGTGGTATAGTTAGGGATCGTCCCGAATTCTACGATCCTGTCTTTGGGTTCTGATACCATATTATTTTCCTTTAGTTCCCTTTTGACTTCCTTACCGTTTTCGTATTCAACCATATAAATCTTTTTCCTTACCCCATCTTCCCCATCGTACACTACCCTGCTTTCCCCCATGTCCATGCTATTATTAGCAGTCTCAACGGTATCACACGGTATGATCTCATTTTGGCTCTCAAATTTCCTGTCCACTTTGATAACTTCAACCCTCATGCCTTCTATCACTGCATCACTCGGCTTTGCACCTCTGATCTTGTCAGGGGAAGAGAAATTAACCGGTTCTTCCCCAAGGGCTTCCCCTATTCTTTCTTTGGATGTTAATATCTCGGTCTGATTACCATCAACAATGACTGTAATGGGTACTGCCCTTCTTATATTTATTATATTATTTTCCCCGTGCTTTAATTTTGCATCCAGTGGTACACTAATGTAATCCTGTTCGCCAAGTTGAATGCCGCTTTGGCCTAGGACTTCACACACTGTATGATTTAATGTCCTGATAACAAACTGCTCTCCGTCCAAGTCCAATGTTACTTCTTTTTGGAAAGTGGATACTATCCAAAAAGTTAACACAATAAAAACTGCAGTGGATATTACGGCAGCTGTTCTTGATAAGATATACTTTTTCATATTCCGTACAAACGATAACAATTTCCATCCTCCTATTAATAAAAACTAAGAAACCATGGGGTATTTTATTCTATGTCGGCATGTTTGTCAAATTTATTAACATACTTTCCCCATATAACTAATTATCGCCTGCTCTCTAACCAACTATACTTTCTATATCCCGTATCTAAATAAGGAGCATCCATTTTGCTTTGTATTACTTACAATGCGACATATAAAAAATAATATTTTCTCCGTATCCTCCCGCATTTATCTAATTTTAAATTGCTGTGTACACTATTAAAAAATGAGCCAGGATCGCTCCTGACTCATTTTTTAATATATGACCTTATCGTACATATTGGTATCACATGGGTATGAATTTTCTGTATACTGACTTCCGCAATATCCTGCACCATAATAGCCCCCGGTATGCATACATGGCGCCATCCCTTGCCCTGCTGGTATGTGTTCAGGTGGTGCAAAGGGGCATTTTATGCTTATCACCAAAGGACAGCACAGCATCGGTGGCATCCCCTGCGGCGGCTGCATCTGCGGTGGCTGCATCTGTGGCGGCTGCATCTGTGGCGGCTGTTTTGGTGGTGCTATATACTGCATGGGAGGCATCATTTGGGGCTGTTTTGCACCGGGCATCGACCCTTGCTGCGGCGGCATTATGTCTAATGGTGGCACAACCCCCATTTGTGGCATAGGTTGGGCTTCTAATATCTGTTCCATATGTGGCACTTTTTCCATTCTATCGGATTCATTTACATCTGGCGGTATCCCCATAGACCCCTCTTTGTTATTCTTATCCATAAACAAACTATACCTCCGATTTTATTCTACTTAAACTCTATACCATTATATGATCTAAAAATAAATCGGTGATAAATAGGGTCTAATATGTATATTCTCCCGCTGCTAAAAATTGGTACATGGCCTGCACCCCATTATTTAATTTTAAATAAATTCTTGGCATTATTAAGTGTTATTTGTGCAACTTCTTCCTCGGACATTCCCCTTAGCTCTGATATTCTTTTCGCAACCAAGTGTATATAACCCGAATCGTTTCTCCTCCCCCTGTAGGGTTCTGGTGCTAAGTATGGACAATCGGTTTCTATAAGAAGCCTGTCCATTGGCACATATTTAACAACCTCAATAAGTTTTTTTACATTTTTAAAGGTCAGCACTCCCCCAACCGAGATGTGAAAGTTCATGTCAAGTACATCCCTTAGCATTTCCACGCTTCCGGAATAGCAATGAAAAACTCCACCTATATCCTCTGCCCCTTCCGTACTCACTATATCCATAACATCCCTATGGGCATCCCTATCGTGGACAATTATAGGTAGGTTTAATTTCTTTGCAAATGCTATTTGGTTTGCAAAATGGAATTTTTGGATCTCCTTAGGGGAAAAATTGTAGTGATAGTCAAGCCCAATCTCTCCAATTGCGACTATTTTATCGTTTTTCGTAAGTTCCTCCAACACCCCAAAAGTATTATTGTCTATTTTTGCAGCATTATGGGGGTGAATTCCCACCGCCCCATAGATAAATTCGTATTCCTTTGTCAAAGAAACGGTATCCCTTGAGGATCTAATATCCGCCGAGGCATTTAATATGTATGTGACTCCACTATTAAATACCTTGGTTATCGTTTCAAATCTATCACCGTCAAATCTCTTGTCATCATAATGTGCATGTGAATCAAAAAACATCTAAACTTTCTCCTCCTATAGTATTAAATCGAAAATACGTAGTTTTTCCAATACCATTTAATACAAAAACGTCATCAGGCATTCCGGACTCTAGCTAATCCTTGTCCCACTTTTTATATCCTTATCAATAGTTGCAAGAACCAATTCTTTTTTATCACTGGCAGCAAGGATCATTCCTTGTGACTCAACCCCCCTTAGTTTGGCGGGTTTAAGATTTGCAATAAACAATACGTATTTTCCAACTAGGCTATCTGGTTCGTATTCCTTGGCAATTCCCGATACCACTTGCCGTTGTAGGTCCCCTACTTCTAGCTTCAGCTTTAATAATTTGTCCGCCCCCTCGATTTTTTCGGCAGAAAGTACTTTTGCAACCCTAATATCAATCTTTTTAAAATCATCTATTGTAATATATTCACTATTTTTTTTATCTGCCGCCGGGATATTCCTCGGCTTAACATTTTTTGCATCCCCCTTAAGATCGCAACTCCCCAATTCCTCCAATTCTTTTTTTAGATCTATCCTTGGGAATATGATGCTTCCCTTGCAGACGGTGGCACTTTCTGGATATCCGCCCCATTTCTTTGCACTCTCCCACCCAACTGGGTCGTTATCTAAGATACCCATCTGCTCCCAAATTTTTCTTGGAGTCTCGGGCATAAACGGTTGTATAAGTATGGATATTATCCTTATACTTTCCGCTAGATTGTACATAACAGCCGCAAGCCTATCCCTTTCATTATCATCCCTTGCTAGGATCCATGGCTCGGTTTCATCAATATATTTATTGGTTCGTGAAACCGCTTTCCAAACCTCTGCCAATGCAGTGCTAAATTGCATTTTATCCATTAGTTTTTCTACCTTGGGAGAAGTCTCAACTACAATTTTTTTAAGCTCATCATCATAGCGCCCTTCCCTCTTCTTCTGGGGTATAGATCCATCAAAATATTTGTCAATCATAGCGACCGTCCTGCTAATAAGATTTCCTAGATCATTGGCTAGATCCGAGTTGATTCTGTTTATCAAAGCCTCATTGGAAAAAACGCCATCTGAACCAAAGGGTACCTCCCTTAAAAGAAAATATCTTATTGCATCCACCCCATATTTCTTGACCAATATCACGGGATCAACTACATTGCCCTTGGATTTTGACATTTTCCCTCCGTCCAAAAGCAACCAACCATGACCAAAAATCTGCTTTGGAAGGGGTTCACCTAGGGCCATAAGCATTGCCGGCCAAATTATGGTGTGAAAACGTACGATCTCCTTGCCTACTAAATGCACATCGGCCGGCCAATATTTTTGGTAATCCGAATCATCCTCGGAAATATAATCTAATGCGGTTATATAATTTGATAGTGCATCGATCCAAACATATACCACATGTTTGTCGTCAAATGTAACAGGCACACCCCAGTTAAAGGAAGTCCTTGATACGCAAAGATCCTCAAGACCCGGTCTTAAAAAATTGTTGAGCATTTCATTTCGTCGGGTAACGGGTTGTATAAAATCCGGGTTATCTTCTATATGTTTTATAAGTCTTTCCTGGTATTTGGAAAGCCTGAAAAAATAGCTCTCCTCCTTCGTAATCTCCACTTCCCTGCCGCAGTCAGGACATTTTCTGTCCTCAAGCTGGCCGTCTGTCCAAAAAGATTCGCAAGGTGTACAATACCAACCCTCATACTCGCTTTTATATATATCCCCCTGCTTATAAAGCGTCCCAAATATTTCTTGTACTGTTTTTTTATGTTTATTGTCTGTTGTCCTTATAAATCTATCATTGGATATAGCCATCAAATCCCACATATCCTTTATACCTGATACTATTTCATCTACATATTGCTTTGGTGCAATGTTTTTTCCTTTAGCTATCCTTTGAATTTTTTGCCCATGCTCGTCCGTACCTGTAAGAAACATTACGTCAAAGCCCTTTAGCCTTTTATACCTTGCCATAGCATCCGCCGCCACTGTTGTATATGAATGGCCTATATGTAATTTATCGCTAGGATAGTAAATTGGTGTCGTAATGTAAAAGGTGTTATTGTCCATTTTTTTCTATTCCTCCTTAAATTTCGGGTGTTTAAATACACTCTTAATACCTCATTCTATTATTGCCTCCAGCATCTAATGTTAATACTAATATACATCTATATACCCGGTTTTTCAAGGAAATTTGCGTCTGACACCCCTACCTTATTAGATCTATAAAATAATTATTGAAAGAAACGCTAAAATGCTTATATGATAGCACACTAGATTTTAAGCCCCATCACGCAAATATTGCAGAACATATCAAAACCGTCGCAATTACCCCCGCAATATTGGCTATTAAAGCAATCAGTAGAGTATACCTGATATTTTTTATACCCACCGCCCCAAAGTATACAGCTAAGGTATAAAATATAGTCTCGGTAGAGCCCGATAAGGTTGAAGAAATCCTTCCAATAAAAGAATCGGGTCCGTGCAACTTAAATATATCGGACAGCATTGCAAGCGAGGCACTGCCAGATATAGGGCGCAGGAGGATTATGGGGAGGGTCTCCGCTGGGATACCAAATATGCCCACAATCGGCTTAACAGCAAATACAATAAGATCTAGTGCACCGGACGCCCTAAACACCCCAATAGCTACCATAAGACCCACTAAAGAGGGAATTATCTTAAAAACGGTCAACATTCCCTCTTTGGCCCCTTCTATGAAAACATCATACACCTTTATTTCCCTATATAGCCCAATACTTAGTATGATTAAAAGAATAATCGGTATGGCATACATCGAAAGCCCACGTATAATATTCATGGTTTGTTTCCCCCATTTTTACTTCTGTTCCAATTCTTCTTGCCGTAAAAATAAGAAAATATTTTTGCTGCAATGACCCCAGCTACCGTAGCAGATACACTCGCAACCCAAATCGTTGCTATTATCTCTGTCGGGTTTTTAGAACCTGCCGCCACCCTCAGCGCAATAATGGTTGCCGGTACGAACTGGAGACAAGCTGTGTTTAAAACCAGGAACATGCTCATCTCATCGGTGGCCGTTTTTTTCTTTGGATTAAGCCTTTGAAGCTCATTCATTGCTTTTATCCCTAGAGGGGTTGCGGCATTGCCCAGACCCAAAAAATTGGCTACAAGATTCATGATTATTGCCCCATTAGCAGGATGTTTCTGGGGAATGTTTGGAAATAAAAATTTCATCGCAGGTCTTACAAAATCCGCTATTTTCCTTATAAGTCCACTTTTTTCTGCAATACTCATTATTCCAGTCCAAAGGCACATTACCCCCAAAAGCCCTACGCCCAATTGTATAGCATTTTGCGAAGAATCCATAGTTGCTTGGGTTATTTCAGATACCCTTCCATTCATTATTCCCACGACTACACCTATCACAAGCATTGCAAACCAAATATAGTTTAGCACATTAAACCCCATACACTAAGTTGTACATACCTGATAATATATATGAGTATTTTGGGTGTAATATTCCCAGCAGAATTTTGCGCAATATGTATTTTCAATAAATATTTTACAGTGGTTTTCGATATTGCAACTTGTATAAACCACCCTGCGAGCACCTTGAAATGCCCATTAATTGCGGTGTTGCAATAACAGCAAATCATTCCCGTAAATTACTATTGAATTTACTTGAATTTTTTTAAGATTGTCCTTGACTATTATTGGCAGTTATGGTACTATGAAAGTGCAAAGTTTGTCGAATACTGTAATCTTAGAGGAGGAACTGTTATGAAGTCTACTGGTATCGTAAGAAAAGTTGATGAGTTGGGAAGGGTGGTTCTACCTATCGAACTTAGGAGAACGCTCGACATCGCCGAGAAAGATGCACTTGAAATTTATGTTGATGGTGCAACTATTATACTTAAAAAGTATGAGCCGGCTTGCATATTCTGCGGAAATGCAAAAGATGTTGCTGTTTATAAAAGCAAAAATATCTGCCCCGACTGTATGAGAGAATTGAAAAGCTAAAATATTCTCGTAATCTTACTAACATAAGGAGGGGTCGTTAAAAGCCCTTCCTTTTCCTTACCCGAAAACTGTATAAATACTATATCAATTCTTTATAAACCTCCCTCCTGCTTATTCCCCTATCCTGTGCCACCTTTCGCATGGCTTCCTTCTTTACAAAGCCCTTTGACAGGTATATTTCGTAATGTTCCTTGATGCTTATATTTTCCCATGCTCCGTTTTTTTCATCCCGGATTGTCTCCCCGTCTGCACCTTCGATTATTAAGATATACTCTCCTCTTGGGGATTCGTGGTTGTACCTTTCCACTGCTTCCTTAAGACTGCACCGTATTACCTCTTCGTATCTTTTGGTTAGTTCACGTGCTAACACTATATTTCTATTTCCCAATATATCATTCAAATCCTTTAGAGTATGCTTGAGCTTATGTGGCGCTTCGTAGAGGATCGTGGTTCTTGTTTCCTCTTTTAATAGGCTTATGCGCTCCCTCTTCTGCCTTTTATTTGTGGGCAAGAAACCCTCGAAAACAAATCTACCCGTAGGAAGCCCCGATAAAATCAGTCCGCAAATAGCCGCAACGGGCCCTGGGATAGCAGTTACAGAAATACTATTTTCGATGCAAAGTCTTACGATATCTTCTCCAGGGTCAGAAATACCCGGTGTACCTGCATCACAAACTAAAGCAACATTATCTCCCTGGAGCAATCTTTCGATCAACAAATTACCCTTAGCAATTTTATTGTGCTCATAATAACTTGTTAAAGACCCTTTTATATTAAAGTAATTAAGTAGTTTTAATGTCCTGCGGGTATCTTCAGCAGCTATAAGATCAACCTCACCGAGCACCTTCAAGGCCCTTTGTGTTATATCCTCAAGGTTTCCAATTGGCGTCGCAACAATATAAAGCGTCCCCTTTTTATTCAATATTCGCTACTCCTTTGCAGTAAATATTATTAATCTGCTGGGAATAATCCCCCGATTCATCGTATACATATAAGGGCTCCAACATTTTAAGTTCTACACCGCCTTGTTTTCTTCCCTTTATCAGCAGTAAATTTGCTCTTTTATGTGGCCTTGGATGTACAAATTGGATATACTTTGGCTCAATGTAATATTTCCTCATTTGACATACTATATCCACAAGCCTATTGGGCTTATGAACCATGGCAAACTGTCCACCCCTTTTTAAAAGGCCTGACGCAGCCTTTACAACATCCTCTAATGTGCATTTTAGCTCATGTCTTGAAATGGCTTTTGAATCATTTTCGTTGATAAAACCTGTGCCCTGATTTATATAAGGTGGATTAGAAACAACGACATCAAAACTAGACTTTTTGAATATTTGGGTACAATTTCTTATATCTCCACACATAATATGGATACGATCATCTAGATTATTCATACCCACACTTCTTTGGGCCATCTGGGCTATTTCTTCTTGTATCTCAATGCCGGTTATGTGTTTAGCTTCCGTTTTCCCAGCAATAAGGATTGGTATTACCCCGCTCCCTGCACCAAGATCCATAACCCTAGCATTTTTATAAATATCTGCAAAGCTTGAAAGGAGCACCGCATCCAGACCAAAGCGAAACCCTTCTTTCTTTTGTATGATCCTTAGCCCCCTACATTGTAAATCATCTATTTTTTCGTCTTTCATCAGTATTTTATCCAAAAAAAACACCCATACCTTAAATATTTTAGTGAACCAAAAGATATTTTAAAAGCCTTAAGGCTGGCGGGATATAAACCCCATCCAGTTTTAAGGCTTTCAATTGGATAACTTTCCAAGTTTGTTATACAATATTACTACTATTCTGGTTGTGGAGCATCGACAGGGCAGACATTCGCACACGCTCCGCAATCTATGCAAACATCAGCATCTATAACATAAATGTTGTCTCCTGCCGAAATACAGGATACTGGGCACTCCGACTCACAAGCACCACAGCTAATGCATGAATCATTTATAAAGTATGCCATATTTAAGGTACACCTCCTATACACTTTTGCTATATTGAACATAAACCCAACAAAACCTGTTTACTAATTGATTCTATCACTAAAACGAATAAAAGAAAACAACTTTTTTCATTTTTTTGATAGCTTTGTACCACGTTTTAGCAATTCTTAATCTTCTAATTCCTTTAGCTCGGCCAACTCCGTTTCGCCGCCCGCCTCCTCACGTCTTTCATCTCTAATTACTTTCACCTCGCTGGAGTGGTAAATCCTAAGATCTGCATCATTATCTTTGTCAAGCTTTACTCTTAATAGTTCTTTTAGAAGGTTCACTCCCATTACTACACCCTGTCCATCAGGTGTCTCAACAATAGCCCTCTCGTTGGGGACTCTTGCAGTTATCTCCTCATATGCCTCTTGCTCATATTTTAAACAGCACATGAGTCTTCCGCAGGCCCCGGATATTTTGGAGGGGTTCAGTGACAACCCCTGCTCTTTGGCCATCTTGATAGACACTGGCTGGAATTCGCCAAGAAACGACTTACAGCAAAGAATACGTCCGCAAATACCAAGACCTCCCATCATTTTGGCCTCATCCCTGACACCTATCTGCCTTAACTCTATTCTTGTCCTAAAAACGGAGGCAAGATCCTTTACTAGCTCCCTAAAATCTACCCTTCCATCGGCGGTAAAGTAAAATAAGACTTTATTGTTGTCAAATGTGTATTCAACATCTATAAGCTTCATCTCCAGACCATGATCTCGAATCTTCTTAAGACATATACCAAAAGCTTCCTTGCCCTTTTGGATGTTTTCTTCATGTTGTACCATGTCCGCCTTCGTGGCAACCCTTATAACACGCCTTAGGGGGGAAACTATTTCGTCCTCGCTAACCTCCGTGTTAGGGATTATCACACCTCCATACTCCACCCCTCTAGCTGTTTCAACTATTACGTTTTCGTGTAAATTTATATTTAGTATGCCGGGATCAAAATAGTATATCCGACCGGCTTTTTTAAACCTTACTCCAACCACCTTTACCATTTCTTATACTCCTCTCGAAGCTTCATAAGCATAACTCCTATAGCAAGCTGATAATTCGCATTTTGCTTAATAGCCCTGCGTGTCTGCTCAATCGTTTCAATATTGTCCAAAATCTTGGCTACAGAAAACCTTTGCACGTTATTCAATATAATATCCCTTTTATCCGAATTGATCAACATATTTTCACCTTTTCCGGCAATAAGCAAATCCCTATAAAATGAAATCATAATATCCAACAACCACTCAAAATCATCTCTGTTTCCATCAAATAAGGCATTAAATTCAAAGATGCTTTCGCTGCCCTCCCCATTCATCCTTATCAATATGTCAATTATGTCATCCCTAGTTTTCTTCAAATCTTCCGATTCTAAAAGTGTGAGGGCTCTGCCTATTATACCATTTGCATATGCCGCTATAAAATTGGCATGACCCTGTTCAACTCCATGCTTATCTAATAAAAATTCTCTGATCTCGTCAAGGGTATTTCTTTTAAAATCGTAGCGCACACCCCTAGAATGTATTGTCTCTAAAAGGGCACCATAGTTTGTAGTTGTAAGTATGATGGTTCCATACTTAGGGGGCTCTTCCAATGTTTTCAGCAGGCAATTTTGAGCCTGAACGGTCATTTTCTCAGACCCGGGAATTATATAAACTTTCCTTCGGGAATAAAGGGGTCTTATGGATATATTTGACTGCAATTCCCTTATTTCCTCAACTCCTATGCTAGATCCAGTACCTCCCAAAACATAAAAATCGGGATTGTTCCCATTTTGAAAGAGCAAGCAAGGCTTGCATTTTTTGCAACTTTCGTCTTCACGGGCCTCATCACATATTAATATAGATGAAAAAATATTTGCAACACTCCTCTTTCCGATTCCCTCGGGTCCTGAAAAGATATATGCATGACCTATCCTATCATTTTTTAGTGATGTCCTAAGTCCATCAACAACAATCTTTTGTCCTATAATTTTGTTAAAACCCATATGAACACCCCTGCAAGTCATTTGTGCCTTATCCTGTTTGATGCATCATTTACAATGCCCGTAAAATAAACTTATTAAATAATCTACAGCTTCAGATCAAGAACCAATCCCCTGATATCCTCGATCTTCTGTAATATTTTAATATTGTCTTTCTCAGAGATAAGCACCTGTTCTGTTAGTTCTTCCAATTCTTTGTTTATCTTTTTTACAGTGGCGTAAACCTTATACCTTCCCCTCCTATCAAGATGGCTATCCCTTGAAAATTGGTGGGAATTATTTAGCGCCTCATCAATAAAATCCGAAATAAGACGTTTATATATCTTAAGCTCCCTTACGTCCACCTTTTTACTAAGCTTTTCGCCTTGCTCTTCAATTTGGCTAACCAAAAGTTGTATCCTTTCTTTGTGAGCATGATTATCAAAATCCCGAAGATGTTCTTTAAAAGCGGTACCAACATTACCGGATGCCTTTTTCTCTTTTTCAAAAAAAGTCTCGTGCATCTTTGAGGCTCCGTTAATATTTTCTTTGATCTTCATGGTTAATCACTCCACTTTTTAGACTAATTGCCTTTGACGCCAATGTAATCCACATTTTATTGATTATATCTAAACGTTTGTTGACGGGATACTATATATCATTATATCGGCTATATAAGATAAATTCAAACATAGTTTTAGTGCTGAATTTATAAATCTCTCTGCCCAGATTTTGTCCTGATTCTCCTAGCCATAGTAGAAGGTTTGTGTAGTAAATGCCTTTATTCTTGTTTGCTTCCCAAAACTATTTTCTTTACCACGCCATATATATCCTTATGTATTTTCCCGATTGACTTTATAATGCCATTTTCCACACAGCTTATTACATTCCAGTTGTACTTTTGGGCAATATAAAGGGAATTGTTGTAGGATTGGATAAGGTATTGATCATTTCTCTCATGTATATCCTTATTTTTTCCTCCAGTAAACTTGTTTGCCCTATCTTCCATAAGTATTTTGCTATAAGCAGGAGGCATATCAAGAAATAAAACACAATCGGGTATAGGGAGCCTATAGATATTGAATTCAAAATCCCATAACCATTCCAAAAACTTGTCTTTTTCCCCATGATCTTTTATCTTCGCAGCCTGATGTACCATGTTTGATGTGGTATATCTGTCAGCAAGGATTATACATCCCTCATCATAGGCCTGTCCCCAATCACTTCTAAAAGATGCAAACCTGTCTGCAGCATAAAATGTTGATGCCACATAGGGACTTACATCGCCTGGATTTTCTCCAAATTCACCTTTTAAGTACATCTTTATAAGAGCAGATGAATCGCTGTCGTAGTTTGGAAAGCTAACCTTTTTTACCCGATGACCATCCCCTACTAACCTTTCGTACAACCTTTGGGTCTGCGTCTCCTTGCCGCTTGCATCAGAGCCGCTTTCAATAATTACAAGCTTACTTCTCATAAGATACCCCCTGACCTCTGTCTCTTTGCTCTATTTTCATAGAATTCCCCTTCTATGATCATTTATTATCTGCCGTCTATTAGAACACATACGCATCCATTCCATCAAAACTAAAGCATTCTTTACAAGCTGCAAAAAGCTTATACAAGGCTACCCCTATATTACCTGGCCTAATTTATAATATCTATCATAAGATCCTCTGACACCCCGTTCACCATTCCCCCAAATTTAATGACTTCATTAATATACTCCACTGTTTCCTTTAAAATTACCTCCCCCGGACATACAAGAGGTATCCCCGGCGGGTAGGGAACTATCATATTCTTACTTATACAGCCCGCTGCCTCAAGAAGTTTTTTTCTTGAGAAGGGTCTTAGCATCACTTTATTTGGCTCAATACACTGTGTAGGAAGGGGTAAGTCCCCAGGAAAGGATATCTTCCCCGACAGGGGTACCCCTCCAACCATATGGGCCAATTTGGAAATAGCTGTATGGAGCCTTTGCAAATCTTCCGTGGTATCCGATACCGTAGTAATACACACTATATTATACATATCAGACATTTCTACCTGTATATTATAACTTTCTTTTAAGATGTTTTCGATTTCAAAACCCGTCTTCCCCGTATCCGCTACATTATATACGATTCTAGTTTTATCGATTCTTCCCCTTTTTATATCTTGTTTTGTAAGAATCTTAAATGCCCCGCTTACCCCGGCTATCTCATGGAACGGCTGAATATCCCTTAGCAATCGGCAAATCTTGCTTTTGCCCCTTTGCTGCATAATGGCCCTGGCAATATCTAGAAACGCCATTATTATATATGAGGGGCTAGAGCTTTGGAGCAGCGAAAGATAAAATCCAATCCTCTCTGTATCAATCCTTCCCTCGTTAACATGAAGGTATGCACCCTGAGTAAGAGCCGGGAGGGTCTTGTGTGCACTTTGAATACAAATATCTACTTTACATTCTAAGGAAGATGGGGGAAGCCTTTTGGAAAAAGGTAAATGTGCGCCATGGGCTTCATCAACAATAAGTATCCTATTGTGTGAATGCACGACCTCGGCTATTTTTTCTATATCGGAACACACCCCATAATAGTTCGGCCTGGTTATATATACCCCAACAGCCTCAGGATTTTTTATCAACGCCTTCTCAATACATTTGGCCGTAATAACTGTAGAAATCCCAAAAACACTATTGAATTCGGGTTTTATATATACAGGTATAGCCCCTGAGAGCATCAAACCAGCAATCGCCGATCTATGGCAATCCCGTGCTATTATAAGCTTATCTCCCGGGTTGCACAGTGCCATCATGGACGCCTGTATCCCACATGTTGAACCATTTACAAGAAAAAAGGTTTTATCAGCACCAAAAGCTTTTGCCGCCAACGCTTGAGCCTGGGCTATTACCCCTTCAGGATAATGAAGATTATCAAGGCCGGGTATCTCTGTGGCATCAAGTAAATGCAGGCCTTTTAAAAATATCGGAGGTATTCCCCGGCCTAGCTTGTGTCCCGGTGTATGAAAAACCGTGGGTTGCATCGAATAATATTCTTTTAGGGCATTGTATATTGGGGTATTTAATCTTATAATAATAACACACCTCAAAATAAAATATATACATCAATTCCAAATATCGTAAAAAAATCATGCCTTTGCTTTTAAACCTAGGTATATAAACTGCATTTGCCTATGTAAAACTTTTTTGCAGCTTATATACTCTATGATATATAATTATTTTAAAATTTTCAATCTTTCAAGTCTTTCCATAATGCGGTGGTCACCCTGTTATTTTTTAAATAAATCACCCCAATTTTTGCGTCACATAATTTATATCCCCCACGAACCTATATTTGAAAAGCGGATGTATAAATAGCAATACATATAGTTTGCCTTATAATGCTCTTTTGAGCTTAGGATATTAAAAATTTAAAAAAAGGAGGAAGTATGATGAAGCAAAAAACAAGGGTGATTATTTCTGCCATTGTAAGTCTTAGCATCCTATTTGCTGTGTTTACAACAAGCATAAATGCTGCAACAACGATCACCTCAAATCAAACGGGCACCCATGGAGGGTATGACTACGAATTGTGGAAGGATTCCGGGACTACAAGTATGACACTTAAAGATGGTGGCACTTTTA
Organism: Clostridium sp.; assembly: GCA_012798835.1. Classification (GTDB taxonomy): domain Bacteria; phylum Bacillota; class Clostridia; order Acetivibrionales; family Acetivibrionaceae; genus Hungateiclostridium. Next base: position 3,943 of record JAAZML010000166.1, on the reverse strand, counting down.
GTTGTTCATGGAGCAACATCAACAATGCATTGTTCCGAAAAGGGAAAAAATTCAACGAGACCCAGACGCACCAACAACTTGGAAACATAACCATGAATTATGCTTGTAATTATAGTCCAAATGGCAACTCGTATTTATCTGTCTATGGCTGGACATCCGATCCGCTTGTTGAATATTACATAATTGAAAGCTGGGGCAACTGGAGACCACCCGGTGCTACCTCAAAAGGAACAATTACCGTTGACGGGGCGGTCTACGATGTATACGAGACCACCCGTGTCAATCAACCCTCCATTAAGGGCGATACAACCTTCCAGCAATATTGGAGCGTACGGAAGACCAAAAGAACCAGTGGCACCATCTCCATTAGCCAACATTTTAACGAGTGGGAAAAGATGGGTATGAAGATGGGTAAGATGTACGAAGTCTCCCTCGTTGTTGAAGGGTATCAAAGCAGCGGCCAAGCAGACGTAACCGCAATGTCCATTAATATAGGCGGTGGTGGCAACCCAGTTCAACCAACACCTACCAGCACACCGGACACCACCAAAAGAAACGCATTTTCCGTGCTGGAAGCAGAAAATTTCAGCGTTCTTGGCTCATCCACCATCGAAATAATAGGCACTGGCGGCGGTGGCGAGGGAATAGGATATATAGAACGTAATGATTATGTAATATACAATAATGTAGACTTTGGAAACGGCGCCGGCTCTTTTACTGCACTGGCAGCATCCGCCGCCGACACAACCAGCAGCATCCAGGTGCGGGTAGGTAATCCAAACGGAACACTTTTAGGCACATTGGATGTCATGTCTACAGGGGATTGGGATAGCTACGAAGAACATACATGCAACATAAATAACGTGACGGGTACCGCTGATCTTTGTTTGGTATTTACAGGGCCCGTTAATCTAGATTCCTTTACCTTTTCACCTAGGGGATCCAGTAATCCAACACCAAGGCCCACACAAGCTCCCACTCCCAGGCCTACATCGGGTTCTACACCTAGGCCTACACAAATTCCCGATACCGGTGAAAAGTTTTTAGGCCAAATTATAGCATCTAATATTCCATCAAATTTTGCTCAGTACTGGAATCAGGTAACTCCTGAGAATTCAACAAAATGGGGTTCCGTCGAGTCTACCCGCGATAGAATGAACTGGACCCAAGCAGACATGGCATACAATTATGCAAAAAGTAATGGTTTCCCATTTAAGTTCCATACACTAGTATGGGGAAGCCAGGAACCCGGATGGATTAGCGGACTTCCTGCTTCCGAGCAGAAAGCCGAAGTACTAGAATGGATGGATGCTGTTGCACAAAAATACGGTGATTCCGAGTATATTGATGTGGTCAACGAGCCCCTACATGCAAAACCTTCCTTTAGAAACGCAATAGGGGGCGATGGATCGACAGGATGGGATTGGGTCATCTGGTCCTTTGAGGAAGCACGGAAAAGATTTAACGGTAAATTACTCATTAACGAGTACGGTATAATAAACGATGGAAACGCAACAAATCAATATCTGCAAATTATAAATCTTCTCAAGGATAGGGGTCTGGTAGACGGTATAGGAATTCAGTGTCATCAGTTTAATATTGATACGCTTTCGGTAAATACAATGAGAAGCAACCTAGAAAAATTAGCCGCCACGGGTCTTCCTATATATGTTTCGGAACTTGATATAACAGGTGACGATAATACCCAGCTGCAAAGATATAAGGAAAAATTCCCTATACTTTGGGAGCATCCCAGTGTGAGGGGTATTACGCTTTGGGGTTGGATCGAAGGACAGACATGGAAGGATAACACCCATCTTATTTCCGCATCGGGTGTTGAGCGTCCCGCCTTCAAATGGCTAAAAGAATATATCAACATTTCAGAACCCCTGCCCACACCAACAGGAGATCCGGGCAATACAAACAAGGATGCTTTTTCTCTGTTAGAGGCAGAGGATTATGACTCCCTTAGTTCTTCAACCATTGAAATTGTAGGCAATGGTTCCGGTGGGGAATCTCTCGGATATGTAGAGAGCGGCGATTATGCCATATACAAAAATGTAGACTTTGGAGCCGGTGCTTCCGCATTTAAAGCTGTCGTCGCCTCGGGTCTTGATACAGGCTCTTCAGATATTCAAATAAGGATTGGCGGCCCAACCGGTACGCTTCTGGGTACCCTTACGGTAGAATCTACTGAAGATTGGGATTACTATTTAGAACAAACCTGCGCAATAAACAATATTACAGGTGTAAATGATCTGTGCTTGGTATTCACGGGACCCGTTAACTTTGATCGCTTTACTTTTTCTGCTGGTGGCGGGGGTGTTCCCGGCATCTCAGGCGATATAAACTGTGATGGGAAGGTAGATACCCTAGATACTACATTGCTAAAAAGGTATCTATTAAGGGCTGTATCACTTACGGGTGATGGACTTAAAAATGCCGATATTAACGGCGATGGCTCTGTGGATCCCTTAGATCTGGTATTGCTAAAAAGGATTATCCTAAAACAGTAATACATCAGGGGTCATAATAAGCATTTGCTAAAATAAAAAATATAAAAGAAGGCAACCATACCCTGGTTGCCCTTTTTTATCGGTAGATCTCAGCTTCCCTTTAATATCCGCATTTATACAGTACTATTCAAACATTAATCAATAACAAACTTATAATTTAAACTGTCCTTATTAGGGGTAAGTGTAAGGCTTTTATTAAACTGCCCTTTTCCTGGTACGGTAACGGTTATTCGATATCCGCCGTGAAATCCCCTAAAATTGTAGTTCCCGTTTTTATCTGTATTACCGGATGTATTTGTTGTCCATTCTTTCATTAGACTTTCAAATCTTCTTCCAGCTGCATTCGGTGTCCAATCAAGGTTTAATATTGCTCCGTTTTGCCCTCTCCAATGTACTCCTTCCCAAAACCCCCACATAACAATACCCTCCACTGATGGGTGCCCAAATGCAATTCTGTAGAGATTTTCTAGATTATCCGCCCTTTTATTTTCATCGGAAGTATTGGAATCATATTCTGTTATCCATATCGGTATATTAAAAGCCGATAATTTATCTAGTATATATCTTATAACATTGCGATCCGCTATTTCGTCAAAATGTCCGTGTACACCAATGCCATCTATACTTACACCCTGGGATAAGAGCCTGCTTATCATATCTTTATATTCATCAGCTTCCCTTATTGTTGTTATATTGTTATTAACGAAGATTTTAGTGCTTGGGTCTATTTCCTTCGCCCTTTTAAACATATGTATCCAAATTGATTCACCTAGGCGTTTTTTGAAAAAGTCCCCGCGTATCATTTCATTATTTACATCCCAGTGCATAAATCTCCCTTTGAAATGGCCTACGACACTATTTAGTCTGTTGTCTACAGCACGGCGTAATGAAATCGGATCCAGTCTTTCCAGCCATTCGGGCTGATAGAGCCTACCCTCCCAAAAAATACAGTGTCCGCGCACCTTGATCCCGTTCTCGTTGCAGAAATTGTACATATAATCTGCATCGTCGTAGAATACATTCCCCATAACAGGCTCATTGTAATACCATTTAGATTCATTTTCGAAAACAGCCCAATTGAAGTATTTCTTTACATAGTTCACATAATTGGGATTATTAAGCCCACTCCTTGTAATGGCTGTACCAAACGGAAACCCATGGCTTATCTGCTTAACTTCAACTCTTGCATCCCTTACTATCTTGTTATTTGAATCCACAACAGTTATATTTACATCTCTCTTTCGATTTTTGTCTATCCTTTCATTTTCGTTATCAATCCATGCATATCCCGTGGAAGTTTTTTTAGGAGTTGGTGTAGATGTAGGTGCAAGCGTCGTGCTATCTGTTGCCTTTGTTATGGCCGGCAAAGGTGTATTTGTAAATGGCGGAGTCGGTTTTGCAAAATTCTTGGTGCTTGTAGGTTGGGC
>JAAZML010000132.1 GCA_012798835.1 Clostridium sp. | reverse complement strand
GGCTTGCTCACCATGGAACATCATAAGTCCGTAGCTGTCCTGGGCAAAAATATCGTATATGGAAAGCTTTTTTTTCTTGTTATCACATTTTACGATTATGTCATATTGCTTGGGTTTTAGTATACCCGTATCATCCAAATCTCTAACGATGCCGGGATTTTTATCCGGATCGACAAATTTAACATTTATGTTTTCAAATTTCTCATACTGCTCCAAAAACCGAACCAAAATAAAGCCTAGATCTCCCGATTCACTCTTTAGCTGTTCCTTATCACTTAGCATTACTATATCTACTTCTTTTTTTAATCCATTTACGACGGTCTCGGTCTGTTTCCCTATAGAATACATTTTATTGGAGGTCATGTCCCATTTTATGTCAACCGTCGATGCCAAAACATTTACGAACAAAGTTATACCTACCACCAATACCGCCATTGATAAAAATATAAGACTGTATTTAAAATTTTTTTTCATTTTCATCACCCCTGACTCCAACGCCTTTTTTCTATTACAAATATAACAAGCCCAAGAAACATTCCGGTTATACTCAAGAAGAATATAACATCCCTAAGGCTCACCATTCCTTGTACAAATTCTTTATAATGCTCGTACAAAGAAAGAGCGTTAACAATTTTAAGTATAAATCCTGACGTAAAACTTTTCATTTGATCCATAAGCAAAAGCAGGAATAAACTAATGGTTCCTAATACCGCTGCAATTATCTGACTCTTTGTTATGGAAGATGTAAACATACCAAAGGCCACAAATGCTGCACCCAAGAGTATAAAACCAATGTAGCTAGATAATGCAACCGATAAATATAAATGGCCTTTCATAATTATTATCACTGGAAAAATGAAACTTGCAACCGTCATGGTCAAAAACACCGTTAATGCTGCAAGGTACTTACCTATTACTATCTGGGGAATACTAACTGGAGATGTCAACAGCAAAACCTCGGTTCCCGACTTCCTTTCCTCCGCAAAGGTCCTCATCGTTAATATGGGGATAAGCATAACTAGGAAAAAACTTGCAAAATAGAGCTGCCCTCCAAATGCAAACCTTGAAATCCCACTCTTTGATATGGTCTGTGCTAAAAAATTTACAGAAAACACGAGAATGAAGATGCCGGAAAGTACATAGGCTAATGGAGAGTAAAAATAAGTTCTAAGCTCCCTCTTATATATTGGTAACATTTTATTCAACCCCTTTATCCTCTTTAGATACATCTTGCTCTTTATCTTTTTCGGGACTATCCTGCTGTGGGCTATTATGTCCATGGGTACTGGCTCCGGCAGCTTTGGTTGTGTATTCTCTGAATACTTCTTCAAGATCAATTTCTTCGGTTTTAAGTCCCATTATGGGATAACCCAATTTTGCGAACTCAAAAAATAGCATTTTTCTAATATCTACGTCTTTATCAGAGTCCACAGTATACTCCCAAACATCATCCTCAAGTTTTTTAAGTACATCCACATGCTTAATCCCGTCCATAGCCTTTAGTGTAGCCATCACTGTCTTTTTAGGTCCTGCTATCGTAATTGTAATCTTCAAAGAATCCGAAATGCCTCTGGACAAGTTTTCAGGCGTGTCTACCGCAACAATTTTACCTTTATCTATTATGACAACACGCTCACAAACAGCCTTTACTTCCTGCATTATGTGGGTGCTTAATATTATGGTGTGTTCCTTCCCTAGGTTCTTAATGACATTTCTAACCTCGAGAATTTGGTTCGGATCCAGACCTACGGTAGGCTCATCCAAGATTAAGACCTCGGGGTTCCCTATAAGAGCCTGGGCAACTCCTACCCTCTGCTTGTACCCTTTAGATAAATTGTCAATAAGCCTCTCCCTGACATCGCCAATACCTAATACCTCTACAATATCTGATATTTGCTTTCTTCTCTCGCCTTTTTCAACCCTTTTGAGCTGACTCACAAAGTTTAAGTATTCGTTGACCGTCATATCGGTATACAGCGGCGGACTTTCAGGCAAATAACCAATGCACTTTTTTACTTCATTAGGCTCCTGGGCTATGTCAAACCCAGACACTTTTACAGTGCCCTCGGTTGAAGGCAGATATCCGGTAATTATGTTCATGGTGGTAGTTTTGCCTGCCCCATTTGGGCCAAGAAAACCAAGGATTTCTCCCTTCCCGACCGTGAATTCTATATTGTCGACAGCTACTATTTGCCCATATCGCTTGGTCAAATTCTGAATCTTGATCATCCAGTTCATTCCCCCTACCAATTATTTTTGCTATTAAAACAAAAGTACACAATTTAATTATCCTAAATCAATTTTAATAAATTGTGAACATTCTGTAACTATTTTAAACCCTTTCCCACTCAATAGCTAGTTGCACAAGATTTTGTCGCTTTGTTGCAAGCATAAAAACATATATAGATACCGTATCAGGCAAGCAGGGTGCAATCTCCTTCCCGCAGTGGAGCATAGACACCCCGCTTAGTTAAACCATGACCAAGGTTTTAGCCGAATACAATTTCTACTCTATGTTCCTTGTTGTCACTAAATAGCGGAATCAGATTTCCTTTTATTAAATTACCGTCCACATTGATTTTTACATCATCGTCTGCCATGCGATAAAAACCCTCGGGTTTTTTGATCTTGACCTTATATATAGCTTTTCCAGTACTTAAAGAATACAGGGTATTTTTATGGTTTTCCCTTATAATTGGGTCAATGAGGATGCCTTTTGTTGTATACTCTACACCGTATGCAGACATTAGTGTAAGTATCATCCATGTGGATGTTCCGCTCAACATTGGCCCTATATTTTCACCTGTTTCACTATTATTGTACTGGGTACAAAATCTCGGATTACCGCAAATTAGAAAGGGGTCATCCATTGTTCTATACGGCGCTACAAGGTCTACCATCCAATAGGCAAGATTGGCAAGCCTGCGGGCAAGCCTCCTGTCCCCAACCTGCTTTGCCGCCTTAAACATAGCCGCAGTAGCCATCATTGCCGCATGTTTAAATACCCCTCCGTTTTCTCTGTCCCCTGGAAAGTAGTGTCCCGTGGCAGTATCATCGGAGAGCTTGCCTAGATCTGTCAAAGTAACGACCTTAAGCCCATAGGGAGTTTTTAATGTTTTTTCTATTGTGTCAAGCATCCTTGAAATCTGTTCTTCCTTGGCTGCATCAGCGAGTATAGACCAGCTAAAGGAATTTAAAAAATATGAACCATCAAGTTGGGGATCGGCGGATAGCTTATCTCCCCCTGCTCCCAAAAATTCAAATTCATTATTTTTAAACCTGTTAAATAATGCTCTTGCAAAAAAATCTTCCTTCCAAGCATGCTTTTGAATATTTTCGTATAGTCCTTTGGAGAGTATTTTTAGCTTGTCAGAATATTCAGCATCACCCTTTTCAATGCTCAGGTTCAGGGTTTCATCTATTGCAACTTTAAGCAAAAACGCATTCATTACACTCTCAGTATAATCGCTTTTTAGGGGTTCCCCGAATTGATCCCCACTCTCTTCAAGCTGCCTGCGGTAAAGCTTTTCTTTTGTTATTCCATCGATGAAATCCTTGTCAAGCTTTAGGCAATCATTCCAGTCGGCACTATCTAAAAGGGGCATTCCATGCTTTCCTATTGATATTTCACCCGAATATCTTAATAATGCCTTTATCGTCTCGTAAACCGATCTTGTCCTTGACGGTGATGTACCTGCAATTTCGACCTGTTCATCTAAAAAGCCCAAATCTCCTGTAAGATTTATGTATCTGTATACAGCCTGCACAAACCATAGGGCATCATCCGACCATTTTCCAGGTTCTTTGCCCTCCCAGAAAAAGTTATGATATGCAAATCCAAACTCGAATATCATCGAACACCATTCTTTGAGCATTTTTTTAACAAATTCGCTTTCGCCCATACCGACAAAGTAATACATAGAGGCAAATATGTCTTGGATTTCTCTAAAACCGATTTCCCTGTAGCCCTTCTGGGTTTGACAAAAAGATCGGGATACAAAGGTTTGATATAGAACCTGAAACGGGAGGTTTTTGTTGACATATGTATTGAAAGAAGGATCATCTGTTTCAAGGCTCATAAAGCCGCTGTATTTATCCAAAAACCCCTGTACTTCTTTAAAAGCTTTTTCGACCTCACCCTCCCTTGAAAATAGATTGATGAGGTTTTGTATCTCAGCTTTGTAACTATTATCGGTAAAATTGGGATCTACTTTACCAGAAGAGATACCCGTAAAATTGTCTGCAATAATATTGCCTGAGGATTTTAGCTCAAATTTCCCCGCCAAAGCAAAAAATCCCGGGCCCTTACTGTAGAAATGATTACTAAGCTTTGCCAAGTTTTCGGGATTTTCCAAAGTTCCGCTGCCAACAAATTCGTTGTAATTTGCACAAAATTCTTTGGGGAAATCTATGCTCTTACCATCTCTTATCATTAGCGTGCTAAACCTAATATCCTCCTTACATGGCTGTGGATAATAATCTGGGCTTATCGCCGTAATAGATCCATCTTCTCTTTTTAGTATTGATGACTGCATGATTACATTTGTATAGGTTACATCCTCAAAAATCGCATGGGGCGTGGCAGGTCCAAACATACCAGTATAAACAAGATTTATTTCCCTTTTCTTGTTGGTAAGATTGGTTATTTCTATTCTTTGAACCTCAACCGCCAAAGGCATCCCGGGTATTTGCGGAAGTATAAATATAGTTCTTTTTATTTCGAGACCGCAATTTGTCGTATATTTAATTATTGTGTGGTTCTGGGAATGGGTGCATGTTGCGGACTTAATATTTGCACTTTTGGGATCTCCCGAATAAAAGATGTTTTTAAAATCTTCCACCAAATAAAACTGACGGTTTGCGGGGAAACCATTTTCATCCTGCCTGGTATCCCAGCGAGTCGCCAAAACCTGGGTCGCCGCATGGGAGCGGAAACTTCCCCTCCCAAGCCTGTCGACAACACTTTTGGGTGTAGTTTGGAGGGCATGATCATGCCCGACTCTGTTGCCCAAAAGCAGGTTTACATAGAAATGCGGCCCCGGCACCGGGGTGCAAAGATCCACTATATGCTCGCCATTTTCATTTAGCTCCCCAGCCCATTTTTCAACACCGGATAACAAAGTAGCAACGGTGCCTTTTATATCTTCCGGGGCATCCACCTTTTGGATTACCCCCTCATTGCTTTTATATAATTTTACGCCATCGCTGTCCTTTAAAATCATAACTGAGCTGTCATCGCCGGCGAGGTTAATAAGGTACGAAGCAACCTTTGTGCTTTTTAATAGTTGCAAAACTGCCGGTGCCTTAAATGGAAGGTTGCAAATGCCTAAAACCCCTTTAAAGGTTGTATCTAAAAACAACGCATCACAAACCCATTCATCCTCAATAATGCTTGCAAAATTGTTTTTGAGAACATCCTCCGGCGTAATTTTTATATCCCTTGCAGCCAACTTCTCATACATTCTAAATCTCCCCCTAGCCCATTATTACCTCGACACTATGATCCTTTCCGTCATTAAATACAGGTAATATATTTGTGGATATTTCCTTACCATCGACAACAATCTTTTTAACACCCTTTGAAACATGCTCAGGATTTTTAACTTCGATTATATAATTAGAACCTCTGTACCATCTTGTAATGCTGTACCCATCCCATTCTTTTGGAATACAAGGCTCTATTTTTAGCCCTTCGTAATCTGGTATTATACCCAATATCCATTGGGAAATTGCAACGAAATTCCATGCGGCCGTTCCTGTAAGCCATGAGTTTTTAGCTTCCCCGTGGCGCTTAGCATCTTTACCTGCTATCATCTGTGCATAAACATAAGGTTCTAGTTTGTGGATTTCACTGATATGCTCGGTGTATGCGGGTGCAATTTTTGAGTAATACTCAAAGGCTAAATCCCCTCTGCCAAGTTCAGCTTCGGCACAAACGATCCATGCGTTGTTGTGGCAGAATATCCCTGCGTTTTCTTTGTAACCCGGGGGATAGGTGGATATTTCACCATACTCTACATAGTACTTTGTATATGCTGGATTTTGGAGCACCAATCCATAGGGTGTATCAAGATACTTTTTAACCGCATCCATGGCCTTTTGTGCACTGCCATCTTCCTTTCCAATCCCCGCCATTACACAAAAACCCTGGGGTTCGATAAATATCTTGCCCTCTTCGTTTTCTTTGCTTCCAATCTTCTTTCCAAAATCATCATATGCCCTGAGGAACCATTCACCATCATAGCCATGCTCCATAATCGTTTTTCTCATATTGTCAATATGCATCTGGGCTTTTTCAGCTTCGTCGTGTAACCCTTTATATTTGCTAAGCTTTACATAATCAGCTCCAATGAACACAAACATTCCCGCAATCATAACTGATTCTGCTACCTTACCATCCTTCCCTGTAGTTGTCTGGAAAGGCTCGTCCGGCTCTGTGGAAAAACAGTTTAGATTTAGGCAGTCGTTCCAATCGGCTCTTCCTATAAGGGGAAGGCCATGGGGCCCTAAATTGTTTATCACATGATAGAAGGAGCGCTTTAGATGCTCTAACATTGTATCGGCTTTACTCTCGTCATTATCAAACGGAACCATCTCATCGAGTATCCCATAATCTCCGGTTTCCTTAATATATGCCGCCGTAGCCAAAATAAGCCATAGGGGATCATCATTAAAGTTACCGCCTATTTCATTATTTCCTTTCTTAGTCAGCGGCTGGTATTGATGATATGCCCCGCCATCCTCGAGCTGTGTTGCCGCAAGATCCAAAAGTCTTTCCCTTGCTCTTTCCGGTATCTGATGCACAAAACCAAGGAGATCCTGGTTGGAATCCCTAAAGCCCATTCCCCTGCCTATGCCTGATTCAAAATAAGAGGCACTTCTCGACATATTAAAGGTAACCATGCACTGATACTGGTTCCATATATTTACCATTCTATCTAATTTTTCGTCATGACTTTTAATAATGTATTTGTTGAGAAGGGATGTCCAGTAATCTTTAAGCTGCGATAGGGCCTCATCAACATCGCTCACAGTTTTGAATTTATCTATCATTTCGTTGGCCTTTTTCTTGTTGATTACGTTCTTGGATTCCCATTTTTCTTCGAATTTGTTTTCAACATAGCCTAAAACAAATACCAGTTCTTTTTGCTCCCCGGGTTTTAGGACTATATCTATGCTATGTGAGGCCACGGGCGACCAGCCGTCGGCAACCGAATTATTGGATTTTCCCTTTACAACCGCCTGGGGTGCATCAAAACCGTTATAAAGACCAATGAAGCTGTCCCTGTCGGAGTCGTACCCCGAAATTTTCTCGTTTACGGAGTAGAATGCATAATGGTTTCTGCGTTCTTTGTATTCCGTCTTATGATATATAACCGAACCATCAATCTCAACCTCACCGGTACTAAAGTTTCTCTGGAAATTTGTCATATCATCGTAAGCATTCCATAAGCAAAATTCCAAAAATGAAAATAGTGTAACCTTTTTATCCTTTGTACCCTCGTTTTTAATTACGACTTTTTGGACCTCGCCGTTATAATCCATGGGTACAAAAAACGTGACTTCAGCTTTAATGTCATTTCTCTTGCTTGCAATCTTAGTATACCCTAATCCATGCCTGCATTCGTAACTATCCAGCTCCTTTTTTACCGGTGCCCATCCCGGGGACCAAAAATCGCCTTCATCATGTATATAGAAATAGCGACCTCCCATATCTATCGGGACATTGTTGTACCTATACCTTGTTATACGTCTCAGTCTTGCATCCCTGTAAAAAGAATACCCCCCTGCCGTATTCGAAATAATTGAAAAGAAATCCTGTGTCCCCAAATAATTTATCCATGGGTATGGAGTGGTTGGTTCGGTTATGACATATTCCCTATTCACATCATCGAAAAATCCAAACTTCATTTGCCTGCCTCCTTGATAATATTTATTGTTTTTTGAATTCTATATATTTTGCAATAGATATTTTACAATGATTTTGGTATTGCAAAATATATTCATTGATTCAAATGCTGCGAAAAAAATTAGCTTCTCAACTGCAAATATAGATGTCTTGGCCGCATTTGCTTATGTAAAGCTTTTTCGCAACTTATGATAGACCATAATTATAAAACGCATATACCGATATCTACAGTTGTGATAACCATAAATATCCTTTAATCCCCCACAAATATGCGTTTACCAGATTATTATACTAATAATTATGTGATAGTTCAAGGGTACAAATATACGCATATCCCCGATTAGCCAATTATTGATACTAGAGTACTGAAACGGCGACCTTTTGGTAAATAATGGTGGCCCAAGGGGATTATATATGCAAAAAAACTCCTGCTAATAGTATATTACTATTGGCAGGAATTCTTATCGTCCAAACCCAAAACCTGGGCATATCCCTTTTTACTTTCTTTTTAGCACTTCCATTGCTGTATCAACAATATCGGAAGGGGTCAGTCCATACATTTTTAAAAGTGCATCGGGTTTCCCCGATTTCCCAAATTTGTCGTCCACCCCAACCATCCCCACAGGAACAGGACAGTTCCTAACCAAAACCTCTGCTACCGCCCCCGCAAGCCCCCCTATAATGCTATGCTCCTCGCAGGTAACAATAGCACCCGTCTCAATGGCAGCCTGTATAATTATATCCTTATCAATGGGTTTTATGGTATGTATGTTTATAAGTCTGGCATTAATACCTCTCTCTTTTAAAATCTTCGCAGCTTCCATGGCCTTTGAGACCATAAGACCTGTGGCGATTAGCGAAATATCACTGCCCTCTTTTATGGTAACTCCCTTACCCAATTCAAATTTGTAGTCATCCTCTTGAAATATTACTGGGACCGCAAGCCTTGTAAGCCTCAGATAAAAAGGACCTGGGGTTTTGTAAGCTGCAATGGTTGCAAGCCTTGCCTCGACGGCGTCAGCCGGGCTAATAACCGTCATATGGGGTATGACCCTCATTAAAGCGATATCCTCCACGGTCTGGTGTGAAGCCCCGTCCTCCCCTACAGTAATCCCGGAATGTGTCGCTCCTATTTTTACATCCAAGCGGGGGTAACATATGGAGTTTCTGATCTGTTCAAATGCCCTTCCCGATGCAAACATAGCAAAGGTACTTGCAAACACAACCTTTCCGCAAGAAGCAATCCCAGCCGCCACCGACATCATATTGGCCTCGGCTATGCCCATATTATAAAACCTTTCCGGATAGCTCTCGCCAAACAGTGCCGTTCTGGTCGACCCAGAAAGATCCGCATCCATAACCACTATCCTTTCATCGCTTCCTATCTCAACTAAGGCCTTACCATAGGCATCCCTTGTCGCTATTTCCTTATGCATGTTATCTCCCCTCCATTTCCTTGAGCATTTTATCCAATTCCTCCATTGCCTTATCCCGCTGTTCTTTGTTTGGAGGTGAACCATGCCATGCTGCATTATTTTCCATAAAAGATACTCCTTTGCCCTTTATGGTATCAGCAATTATCATAATAGGTTTCCCTTTAATTTCTTTTGCTTGATCTATTGCATTTATAATTTGCTCATGTTCGTGCCCATTGATGCTTATGACTTCCCACCCGAAAGACTTAAATTTATCTGCTATAGGTTCGGGGGACATTACATCGACTATATTGCCATCTATTTGCAACCTATTGTAATCCAAAAAAGTTATGAGGTTGTCCAGTTTGTAATGGGCTGCCGACATCAAAGCCTCCCAAACCTGACCTTCCTGTATCTCACCATCACCCAAAATTGAATAAACGTAATAATCTTTTTTGTCCAGCTTGCCGGCGATCGCCATACCCACTGCGGCGGATATACCCTGACCCAAAGAGCCGGTGGACATATCTACCCCCGGGACACAATCCATGCTCGGATGCCCCTCTAGATAACTGTCTATATCCCTAAACCCCGAAAGATCTTCCACTGGGAAAAAACCTTTCTCAGCCAAAGCAGCGTAAAGTGCGGGTGTGCAGTGGCCCTTTGATAGAACAAATCTATCCCTATCCTCCCATCGGGGGTTTTTTGCATCAATCCTCATTTTAACGAAATATAGTACAACAATAATATCCGCACAGGATAACGATCCTCCCGGGTGACCCGATTGTGCGCAGTAGGTCTCTTCAATAATATGCTTTCTGATAACTGTAGAATACCTTCTAATCTCGTTTAATCTCATCCTTCTCATCACCTACATCTCCCGAAATTTTGTTATTAGTATATATCAGTATACTACAGTAAAGCTTATAAGTCTATATTCCCCCGCACCGGAGTTTTGCAAAAAATTCACCCGTTTGACAGCCGCTTGACCCTTAAAATAATATTAAAACCCCTCCCCCAAAACTTCCCTTATATCTGACAGCACTATAAATGCCTTTTCGTCCTCCTCTTTTACTATTCTTTTTATATGCGGAATTTGCCTTCGGTGGACAACACAAAAAAGCACCTCCTTGCTACCGTTTGTGAACATTCCCCGGCCCTTTAGGGATGTAACCCCCCTGTCCAAATCCCCAAGAATTCTTTTTGCGATTCGTTCCGGCGAATTTGATATTATAAACAAAGCTTTGGCAAATCTGACACCTTCTAAGACGGCATCAATTACCTTTGTGCTAACGTATAGGGCGACAATAGAATATATAATGTGAGCCGAAAACTTTTAAAGGAAAATGCGGCAAACAAAACAGCTCCTATGTCTATAAACAATAGTGTCTGACCCATTGAAAATGTCGGTGCAAAATGGTTGGCTATTCCGGCGGCAAGATCGGTTCCCCCCGTTGTCGCCCCAGCCCGAAACACAAGACCCAAACCCAGACCCATCAAGGAACCCCCGACCACCGAATATAGAAAAATGTCCGAGGCATACCCCTGCCCTTCAAATGTTGTAAAAAAACTATGTGCAAACTTTTCAATCAGCGGCTGCGTAAAATCTATCACCAATGAAAGCAAAATTGTAGCATACAGGGTTTTTACAATGAACACTCTTCCCATTAACCTTATTCCCAAAATAAACAGAGGGATATTCAGTATCATCATTATTGTGCCCACCTGCATTCTCTCCCCGCCCAGATAATGCAAAACTGTTGCAATCCCGCTAAATCCGCCCGGCGCTATTTTGTGCGGGACCATAAAAACATTAATTGACAAGGCAGTGAGGATCGAGCCCAGAGTGATTGTAAAATAACTTTTTAGGCTTGCTTTCATATCATTTGTGATATTCATTTTGTACCTCAAATTCCAATTATAATAGCAAATAAAGATATTGACCTTTATTATTCTTCTCTTAAAAAAGTTTTTCTATCTATTTTGCAGCAAGCATTTTATGCCGGTTTTAGGTTTTGTAAAACGTTGATCACAAAATATACGGGTGTTGATTTTGGGGCTTTTGCGTTTTAATTCACTTTATTTGTAGACTACAATGCATTATGCTATAATGTGAAGGATATATCTGCAAGCAACAAAATTAAACAATCTATCAAGGAGAATTTTTTATATGAAGGTCCTTCATTTAATCGGCGGGGGGGATATTGGCGGAGCAAAAAGCCATGTCCTATCTTTAGTAAGAGAGCTTGGCAAACATATAGATGTAAAACTTATAAGTTTCAGGGCGGGTGCCTTTGCCGACGATGCACGTAAAATGGGGATAGATGTTGAAATCGTGAAAACATTTACAATAATCTCCGATGTTCGCAAGGTTTTGAGTATTGTAAAAAATGGGGGTTATGATCTGATTCATGCCCATGGTGCCAAAGCCAATTTGATTGCCTTTTGGGTAAAAAAATTTGTTCACCTTCCTGTGGTTACAACAGTCCATAGCGATTATAGATTGGATTACCTCCAAAATATCCTTAAAATGTTTTCTTTTGGTCTCATAAATACCGTTGCCTTAAGATTTTTGGATTATTATATTGCTGTCTCAAATAACTTTAAAAAAATGCTCATAAAAAGAAGATTCAGCCCTTTGGATATTTTCACTGTATATAACGGTATTAACTTCCACCAAGAAATAACCCCTCTTCCAAAAGAAGATTTTTTGAAAAAATACAATCTTAACTTTGCTAAAGATGATGTTATTATTGGAATTTTAGCACGCCTTGATCCTGTGAAAGGCTTGGACACGCTGCTTAAAGCTGCTCATATTGTTGTCCGGAAAAATCCCACCGTAAGGTTTTTAATAGGCGGGGATGGGCCCCAAAAAAAGAACCTCGAAAAAAAGGCCGAATCTCTTGGGATCAGTAAAAACGTCTTTTTTCTTGGTTTTGTTGACAAACCCTTTGATTTAATAAATTGCTTGGATATCAATACGCTTACATCATTGAGCGAGAGCTTCCCCTACGCCATTTTGGAAGGTTCACTTTTTAAAAAGGCGACCGTAAGCAGTAATGTAGGAGGCATTTCTGATCTTATTGAGGATGGGAAAAGTGGCTTTCTCTTTAAGCCAGGGGATCACATATCCTTGGCTGACCTTATATCCACATTGGTAGACAACCCCTCCTTGCGCGGGGAATTAGGTGAAAATCTTTATAAAAAAGCCAGCACATATTTCTCCCTTGAGAACATGTGTAGAACCCAGCTTGGTATTTACAAAACCATATTAGAAAGGGAATCCAAAAAGGGCGAATACCGCTATGATGCGATCATCTCCGGCTACTATGGTTTTAAAAATATAGGTGACGATGCTATGCTTATGTCCATCATAGAAAATCTGAACATATATAAAAAAGATATCCGGATTCTTGTCTTATCAAAAAACCCTTTAGAAACCAGCCTTGTATATAATGTTGATTCCATAAATAGATTTAACCCTTTCAGAATATTGTCGGCAATGAAAAATTCAAAGCTGTTTGTAAATGGAGGCGGAAGCCTTATACAAGATAATACAAGCACTCGCTCCCTTATCTACTACCTTTCAATGATCTGGCTTGCCAAAATGCGGGGTATGAAGGTAATGATATATGCCAATGGTATTGGTCCTTTGAAAAAGGAGCGCAACAAAAAACTCACCCGCAAAATTGTAAACCGGGTAGATGTAATAACACTGAGGGAGGATCTATCCTATAACGAATTGAAAAAGCTTAAAATAGACAGGCCCAAAATAAAGGTAACGGCCGATCCCGCCCTCACCCTAAAACCTGATACACCCTTGCGCATTGAGCAAATCTTTATGAATGAAGGGATTGACCTCAATCAACAATTTTTAGGAGTTTCTGTGAGAAGATGGCCCGGGCGTGAAAAGTTCGAAACCGTGATAGCAAAAGCAGTCGATCACCTATCCGCCAAATATGGCATCACACCGTTATTTTTGGCTATGCACTACCCCGAGGATCTTGCAATAATAGATAATATAACTTCCAAAATGAAAAGTAAATTTTGCGTAATAAGGCAAAAACCCACCGTATCGGAAATGCTAGGAATAATCCAAAAAACACAAATGCTTGTGGGTATGCGGCTTCATGCATTAATTTTTGCTGCGAGCCTTAGGGTCCCTATTGTAGGAATGGTGTATGAACCCAAGGTTGAGGGGTTCATTCGTTATATTGATCAGGTATCTGCGGGCAATATAGACTCTTTGGAAATCGAAGCCTTGAAGGAAGTCCTGGAAAATACATGGCGCAACAGGGATTCCATAAAAAAAGGTATGGACGAAAACGTCGCTGTCCTTAGGGATAAATCCCTTGAAAATGCCCGCATTGCAATCGGGTTAATAGATGAATCCTAAATACAAACTTAAATACTGGAGGAAGGATCTTTATGCGTAATACCACAAATATTCTTGGTATACCTGTAGATAATGTTACACTGGATGAAGCAATGGAAAAAATAGAATCTTTTTTAAATCAAAACGAGTTGCGCATGGTTTTTACCCCAAACTCGGAGATAATGATGGCCGCTCAAAGGGATAGTGAGCTTAAAAATATACTATGCAATGCAGATCTTTTGGTGCCGGATGGTGCTGGTGTAGTCTTGGCATCCAAAATTCTAGGTTCACCCCTCAAAGAAAGAGTTGCCGGCTTTGATCTTACAAATAGGCTGCTTGACCATGCCAAACAAAGTCAAATAGGTTTTTTTCTTTTCGGCGGAAAGCCGGGTATTGCTGATGAAGCCGCCAAAAATCTTTTGGATGAAAACGCAAGTATTAAAATCTTAGGTATAAGACATGGTTATTTTACGCAAAACGAAGAGACCGACATAATACAAGAAATAAACAGTTCTGGTGCCGATGTTTTGCTTGTTGCCCTCGGGGCTCCTAAGCAGGAAAAATGGATCCATAAAAATAGAAAAAAACTCAATATAAAAGTATGCATCGGTGTGGGGGGAAGCCTCGATGTGCTGGCAAAAAGAGTATCCCTAGCTCCGGCTTTTTTTAGAAATAATGGGCTTGAATGGCTGTACAGACTTTGCAAGGAGCCATGGCGATTTAAAAGAATGCTCGACCTGCCCCGTTTTATATTGCTTGTTATAGCCAAAAAAATGGGGTTTTTTAAAAACCTATAAGCAGCAAAAAGATTTGGGTTTATTCTATACTTTAAAAATATCAATGGATTCTTCAAGGTTTTTAGAAAGCTTCCTCAGGTCATCGGATAGCGATACCAAATGCTTAATCAGCTCAACCAGCTCATGGAATCCCTCAGTGATTTCGTTGATGCTTTCTGTGTTTCGTCTAGAGCCGCTGTTCATGTTCCCCAAAGACTCCATTATATCCGTTCCCGCCGTCTCTACAGTCATTATAGAGGCATTTATGGCTATTACCTGGGTATAAACATTGTCCATAAAGTTAACGATGTTATCAAATTTTTCAATGGTGTCGTGGACTGCTAAATCGTGATCCGATATTACATTATCCGACACTTCTACGAACTTACCCGTTTTTTCTATTGTATTGCTTATAAGCTTGAGCTTGTTATCAATAAACAGGGCCGAATCTTTTGACTGTTCAGCAAGTTTTTTTATGGCGGCGGCAACAACAGCAAATCCCTTACCAGCTTCCCCCGCCCTTGCCGCTTCTATGGTTGCATTTAGCGCAAGAAGATTAGTTTGCTTTGCGATGCCCTTGATCGCTTCGGTTATTTTGGATATCTCCCCCGATTCTGTTTTTAAAACGTTGATAAGCTCGGAAAATTCCCCAATAGTTGTCTTTACCTGGTGGGCCTTTTGTTGCAAGCTGTTTACTGTATCCTTACCTTCGTTACCCAATTCCTTCGCCCCAAATATTATCTCGTTTATATTTTCGAAATCCTCGGTTATTGCCGTAATTTTATCGGACAGGTTTTGTGCCGTTCCCTCATTATTATTAATTTCGAGATTTTGAGCATCTATTTCTCGGTTTACCTCCTTCAATACATTGAGAAATTCTTGTATGGAGGCATAGCTTTCCTCCGATGTATCGGATACGGTCTGGGATGATTTAATGGCTACATCTGAAGCTCCTTTTATGCTTCCCATCAATTCTCTTAAATTGAATACCATATCCCTAAGGTCATTTCCAAGGTTTCCGAGTTCATCCTTCCTTTTAAGGTTGTATTCTATATCCAAATTCCCCTGCTTAATTTTCCCCATAAACGAAGATAGCACCTTTATACCAGATGATATATCATGGGTAATTATCAACGCTATAAAGACCGCAAAAACAAAACATAAAGCAGCAATTATAATTACCCGCGTGACAGCATTTTTAACTTGGGAGGCTATTTCCTTCACAGGAGTAAGGGAAACAAGTGTCCAATTAAGAGGTGTTCCGCTTATCTCCTTTATTGTGTAGTGTACAATCATCATTTCTTCCCCATTTATAAAATCTCTAAAAGAGCCCCCTGTCACGTTTTCGCACTCATCATCGCATGCAGCTATTCTAGCTTCTATTTTTTGAACGACCGAATCGGAAACATATTGCCCCCTTTGTCTAAAGCCTTTGCTGTCTGCACCCTCTAAATCATCTTTTGCTGTATACAATATTTCATCTAACTCATGCCTTAATTGGGGTATTTCAAATCTACCCAGTAATTCGGCCTTCGTCCTTCCGGCTCTATCCACCTGGTTCAATTCAGCAATTTTAAGACCATTTTCATCAAGATTTAAGCGATTATATATCATGTTTCCATGGGATCCAATTAAAAATAGATTTCCGTTATAAGGAATATTAGTACCTTCTAGCACCTCTCCTAAGGCTTCCTCCGTAATATCAAGCTGTAGGTATCCCACCGGCTTGAGGCTTGTGGGTGCATAAATGGCCTTGAATAGGCAGGTGATACGCTTTATGGTCGAATGGGAGTGGTAACCCAAATCGGTATAATGCAAATCGACCCAGTAGGATAACTGCCCGCTCTTTTTAAATTGCCTGAATGCTATGGTGTCGAAATAATCCTTTTTAATTTCATTTGCATTTCCCTCACCCTGTACGGTAATATCGCCTTTCTTGCTGGATACAATTATGAACAGGACTTTATCGGATTTTGTACCCTTTAATGTTCTTAACCTAGGCAATATAAAACTTGAACTTCTGGCCAGCACACCTGGATCAAGGGTTGCATTCATTTTTACTAAGTTCTCCCCTATCTCATCATCCCTAGAAATTAGCATACCAAGTCCGTCTATATCTTCTAGCAAAACCTCAATATTTTTAGAGGTCT
>JAAZML010000129.1 GCA_012798835.1 Clostridium sp. | reverse complement strand
CCAATTCTTCTCCCACAAATCTTGACGGCACCATGGTCCTGCTTTGCGAATCTATATATGGCTGGATATCGGGGAAGATTACCTTCTCTCCGTTAACCACCACCCGCAGCGGAAGCTCCGTCGCAAAACCTCTGGGCATAAAAGCCGCCGTTATCACAAAAACAATTGCCAAAACAAATAATCTTTTCTTCATTATAAATCCCCCAATAAATTGTAATTTTTGCATTGTTTTAAATGCCACAAAAAACCTTTGACCTTCCAAGATTTTTTGTGGCATTTGATATTGTACCATATTTTATATTAACATATTGTGGTCATAAGATACTAGCAAAAAAACAAATCCTCATTACAAACAACAATTATTAAAAAAAATTACTGTATAATCAAAGTAAAACCATTAAAATACGCTTCAAGAAAAACGCCCCTTTCATTAAAAATTTGATCTAATACTTGAATCCTTTTACATATATGACAACGATAGTATTCAAGTCATCAAATATTAGCCAAATATATGACGCAACAGTAGGCGCGGGTTCTCTACTATTAACAGTTGGTAAGCATTTAGATAGTGATGCTCAAAAAGACATTCATTACTATGGACAGGAGAAAGATTTGCCGGCACCCCCAATATCAGGAAACGTTATTCTACTTTCTAAATTTATTGTTATGGTTTTGTGGTCCCTAATTCTTTCTACATATGTATTGATTTTAGGGTTAATTTTGGGGGAGATACTTAATATTTCTGGTTGGTCGGCGGAAATAGTACTGCATGGCATCTGGATTTTCATTGTTTGTGCGGTGTTTACTATATTTTTATCCACACCAGTAGCCTTTTTTGCAAGCGTGGGCCGGGGATATTTATCCCCCTTCGGGTTTATGATTTTTATTCTTGTATTTGCACAAATTATTGTAGTGATAGGTTATGGGAGGTTTTTCCCGTGGTCTATACCGGCACTTATAGGTGGCATTTCCGGAAATGATAATGGTGCAATCAACGGCATTAATGCTATTATAATAGCGCTTACAAGCACTTTTGGACTAATTTCTACTACGTTTTGGTGGAAGTATGCTGAACAGAATTAGATTACATAAAAAGTCCTACGAATTTATTCTTCAAAAATGTATGCAGGTTATAAAAGCCCCTATTCCCCCAGCTGGGGGAATAGGGGCTTTTATACTATATTCCACGCTCGGCCATAAGGACTTCTATTTCATCTTCGTTTATTCCCACCATTGCCTCGCCGAGATCCTCTGAAAGCTCGGCAATTAGTTTTGCATCCCGATAGTTAGCAACAGCTTTGACTATGGCAGCGGCTCTTTTTTCCGGGTTACCAGATTTAAATATACCAGAACCAACAAACACACCTTCAGCCCCAAGCTGCATCATAAGTGCAGCATCTGCAGGTGTCGCCACTCCCCCGGCGGCGAAATTTAGTACTGGCAATTTTCCGTGCAAAGAGACATACTTTATAAGTTCATAAGGGACTTCAAGCTTCTTTGCAGCATCGTAAAGTTCATCCTCAAGAAGTGATTTAACCCTCCGCATCTGGGCATTGATTTTTCTAATATGACGCACAGCTTGGACAATATCACCTGTACCAGGTTCCCCCTTGGTTCTTATCATTGTTGCGCCTTCATTGATCCTGCGTAGTGCTTCACCCAAATCTTTTGCTCCGCATACAAAGGGTGTACTAAATTTTGACTTATCAATGTGGTAAACATCGTCGGCTGGTGATAAGACTTCGCTTTCATCTACATAATCTATTCCTATAGCTTCGAGTATTTGAGCCTCTACGAAATGTCCGATTCTTACCTTTGCCATAACGGGGATTGATACCGCCTCTTGTATTCCCCTAATCATTTTAGGGTCGCTCATGCGGGATACGCCGCCCACTGCCCTAATATCGGCAGGAATTCTTTCTAGGGCCATAACAGCACATGCACCCGCTGACTCAGCGATTTTTGCCTGCTCTGGTGTTGTAACATCCATAATTACGCCGCCTTTTAGGCTTTCGGACAATTTCTTGTTTGAATCATAAGTATTGTTTTTCATCTTGATACACTCCTATTTACAAGTTTATATGGGCATACTATAATACAAATTTATATTATTAGAATATTCAATTTGTGCTATGATGTCAATACCAGCGTTATCGTCTTTCCATGTATTTATGTGCAAACGCTGTTTTTTTATGAAAATATTTCGGTAATACCCGGTGGCATTATTGAATAAAGAACGTTAATAGGTTAATGTATAGAGTGGGGTTTTTAGGTTAAATGTTAAATAAACAATTGAATATATTCGAATAAACAATTAAAATATAATTTATAGTAAAAATATTTATAAAATAAAGGGTACGAAACTCCGAAACACGAGTTTTGTAATGCTTTTAAAAAGGGGAGGAACATCTTGAAAAGACTGCTGCCTTACATGAAAGATTATTTAGGCTATGCCATTTTAAGCCCTATGCTTATGATTTTGGAGGTTCTTGCGGATATAATTATACCTTACCTTATGTCCTTAATTGTGGATGTAGGTATTAAAAATCAAGATATCAATTATATTGTAAAAGTTGGTATTGCTATGCTTCTAGCAGCACTATTAGCCATGATTTTTGGGATTTTAAGTGCCCATTTCGGGGCTAGAGCGGGGTTCGGATTTGCTTCAAGAATAAGGGAAGAAGCCTTTGTTAAGATTCAAGGATTTTCCTTTGCAAACCTTGATCAATTTACCGTATCCTCACTTATAACAAGGCTTACCAATGACTGCAATACCATAGGTCAGGTTACCATGATGAGCCTACGCATAGCCATAAGGGCACCTTTTTTAATGCTTTTTGCACTTGTCATGTCGATGACGATAAACGCATCCCTTGCGAAGATATTTGCTGTTTCCATACCGGTTACGATGTTTTTTCTGATTATAGTTATGATCAAAGGCGCACCTTTATTTAAGAAGATGCAAACTAGCGTGGATAGGGTAAATGCGGCTATACAAGAAAATCTTATAGGAATTCGGGTTGTAAAATCATTCAACAGGCAAAAGCATGAGGAAAAAAGATTTGGGAAAAGAAACGATGCTCTCAGGGATGTAATTTTGGAAGCCATTTCCCTTGTTATAACACTTATGCCGATATTAAACCTTATAATTTATTCTACAATAATTGCGGTATTATGGTTTGGTGGTCAGCAGGTGGCCGCAGGGATCATGGGAGACGGTGAGTTGATTTCCTTCATTACTTACATTACACAGATACTGATATCACTTATAATGATTTCGGTGTTTTTCATGCAGTTAATGCGTGGCATGGCATCAATAAATAGGGTAAAGGAAGTACTGAACACGGAATCAAATATAAGGAATTCATCAAATCCATTAAACGAATTAGATAATGGATCTATAAGTTTTAAAAATGTATGTTTTTGCTATCCAGGGAGTAAGGAAAAAGCTTTAAAGGGCGTAAGCTTTAACATAAATTCTGGGGAAACTCTTGGTATAATCGGATCTACCGGCTCATCTAAAAGTACGTTAGTTCAGCTAATACCAAGGCTTTATGATGTTGAAGAGGGAGAAATTTTAGTTGGAGGTGTGAACGTAAAAGAATACGATATCGAATTTTTACGTGAACAAGTGGCGTTCGTGCTGCAAAGGAATACGTTGTTTTCAGGTACCCTAAGAGAAAATATGAAATGGGGGAACGAGAAGGCAACGGATGAGCAAATCATCAAAGCACTTAAAATAGCCCAGGCCTGGGAATTTGTATCCAGGTATGATGACGGGTTAGAACACAGGGTCGAGCAGGGCGGCGAAAATTTTTCGGGAGGCCAAAAGCAAAGGTTGACCATCGCAAGAGCCCTTATAAAACACCCCCAAATTATAGTGCTTGACGATTCAACAAGCGCCGTCGATACGGCGACCGATGCAAAAATCCAAAATGCATTCAAAAAAGAATTGGGCGGTATAACTACCATTATTATTGCTCAAAGGATTTCATCTGTTCAGGAAGCCGATAGAATAATTGTAATGGATGGGGGAGAAATAGAATCATTTGGGGATCATAATACTTTACTTAAGATTTCACCGATATACAAAGAAATATATGAATCACAACAAAAAGGGGTGGTAGGGCAGTGAAAAATCAACGAAAACCTCCGCATTTACGGCCAAAAGATCCAAAAAAGACTATTCTGAGATTGTTTGCTTATTTTAAATTTAACAAATTTTTATTTTATGGCGGGATATTTTTCATGATCCTAGGGGCAGCGGCCCAAATAGCTGCAAATGCTATGCTAAGCCCTATCATTGATTCTTTTCTTAAAGATAGTATCAAAGATATTTTTATGAAGTATATTCTTATTATGGCGATTTTCGTAGTGACTATTGCCTTGGGGCAATACTTGGGAAGCCTTTTTATGGCGAAACTTGCCCAAAGAACTGTGCACAAAATTCGCAAAGATATGTTTGCGCATATGGAAAACCTGCCGGTTTCGTATTTTGACACCAATTCCCACGGGGATCTCATGTCCACGTTCACAAATGATGTGGATATGCTCAATCAATCCCTAGAGCAGAGTGTATCCCAGACTGTTTTGTCTGTTGTATCGGTGGTGGGGAGCTTTATTATGATGTTACTTTTAAGTCCCATATTGACAGTGGTTGTAGTCGTTATGCTTATAGTTATGCTTGCCTCCATAAAATACATCGGACAGAAATCGGCAAAAAACTTTCGGTCACAGCAGACCACTTTGGCTGATATGAACGGATATATTGAGGAAATGATGGCCGGTCAAAAGGTGGTAAAGGTTTTTAATTACGAAGATAGGGCAATAAAAACCTTTATGGGGAAAAATGAGGAGCTCCGAAAGGCCAGTACTGATGCATCTGCATATGGTGTTATGCTTATGCCCATAATGGGAAATTTATCTTATGTCCTGTATGCGTTTGTATCCATGTTTGGTGCGTTTTTGATTATGAGAGGCAAAATGAGCGTTGGAAATATTGCATCGTTTTTACAATATACAAGAACCATTTCAAGGCCAATTACAATGCTCTCCAACCAATTTAATATGCTATTTGCTGCCTTGGCAGGGGCGGAAAGGATATTTAGGGTATTGGACGAAAAAGAAGAAATTGATGAAGGTGATGTTGTCCTTGTAAGGGATTTTGCCGACAAGGGATATGATTATTGGAAGCTTCCCAAAGAAAATGACAAGTATGAAAAAGTTCCGCTCAAAGGTTTTATAACTTTTAAAAACGTAGATTTTGGTTATTTGCAGAAAAAGAAGGTTTTAAAAAATATCAATCTTTATGCAAAACCCGGTCAAAAGATTGCTTTTGTAGGTTCTACCGGTGCAGGGAAGACTACAATAACAAATCTGATAAATCGTTTTTATGAGGTTTGGGACGGTTCCATATTATATGATGGTATTGATATTGCAAAAATAAGAAAACATGATCTAAGAAGTACCATGAGTATTGTGCTCCAGGATGTCCATTTATTTGAAGAGACCATTGCGGATAATATCCGTTACGGAAGGCTTGATGCTACAAGGGAGGAAGTTATAGCGGCCGCCAAACTTGCAAATGCCCATTATTTTATAAAGAAACTACCCGATGGCTACGACACAATGCTTCTTGCTGATGGGCAAAATTTGTCACAAGGGGAGCGCCAGCTTTTGTCTATTGCAAGAGCGGCAATAGCCAACCCGACCATATTAATACTTGATGAGGCTACATCCTCGGTAGATACAAGAACTGAAAGGCTCATTGCCGAAGGCATGGATAAACTGATGGAAGGAAGGACTACATTTGTAATCGCACACCGTTTGTCAACTGTGAGGGATGCCAACGCCATTATGGTTTTAGAGCAGGGCGAAATTATCGAAAGAGGCGATCATGATGATTTAATGAATCAGGAGGGACGCTACTTTGCTTTAAACACAGGCAAAATGGAACTGGAATAGATATATGTGAATTGGATACAAAGCCTAATTTTATCTATAGTGTATTATTTTGTGTTTTTCCCATAGACTATGAATATTACAGCAGCTTGAGGAGGGATTAAATGGCTTACGAGAGCCTATTTGAACCGGGGTATATAGGAAAAACGAAGATCAAAAACAGAATAGTTATGGCACCGATGAACACACAGTTTACCATGGGAGAGCCGCCAGTGCTTTCGGAAAGATATTTTGAGTATTACAGAGCACGGGCCAAAGGTGGGGTGGGGCTTATAATAACCACTCATGTCAAAGCGGAAAAAAGCATAGATCCATATCCGCTTACCTATGGTTATGCTACCTTGGATTCCGCAAGTCAAATAAAGTATTTTTATGAGATAACTGAGATGGCACACAGGTACGATGCGAAAACCGCAATTGAGTTATCGCCGGGTACGGGAAGGTTGGCCGATGTAATACTAAAGGATAAAAGGCCGGTGGGACCCTCAGAAATAGAAATACTAGGTATGCCAGGTATAAAGACGAGAGAGCTTACCATCGATGAGATAAGCGGGCTTGTAGAGTCCTATGGAAGGGCTGCAGGATTTGCAAAACAAGCTGGATTTGATATGCTCTATATTCATTTTACTGCGTATTTGGGGGATCAATTTCTTTCCCCGATTTGGAACCAAAGAGAAGACAAATATGGTGGAAATTTGGAAAACAGAATGAGGTTTTTGAATGAATGCATTGAAAGCGTGCGCCAAAATGTTGGGAGTAGTTTTCCCCTGATTATGGGGCTGGCACTTGATCACGGATTTCCTGGGGGTAGGGAGCTGGATGACAGCATAGAGATCGTAGAAAATCTTAGAGATATGGGTATTGATACGTTTCATCTCAGGCGGGGAAGCTACGATAACATGAATCTTTTAATACCAACGGAATACATGGAGGACGGAGTTTCCGTTAATTATGCCAATAGAGTAAAAGAGGAAACGGGTGTGCAGGTTATTTCCGATGGAAACATATCAGACCCTGTACTTGCCAATAAACTTGTAGAAGAGGGAAAGTTGGATTTTGTAGGGCTTGGCCGTCCCTTACTGGCGGATCCCCAGTGGCCCAACAAGGTATCTGCCAATAAAAAAGAAGATATAGTCCCTTGCATAAGGTGTATGCAGTGCATAAACAGAGTGTTTTTTGGGCAATTTGCGGCATGTAGTGTAAACCCGAGTTTGGGAAAGGAATATATAAGCCCTATTCTCCATGCCAAGACTCCTAAAAAAATACTTGTGATAGGCGGGGGAATGGCGGGCATGGTTTTTGCAAAACTGGCCGATGAGAAGGGGCATGAGGTCACGCTTCTTGAGGGTACATCAGAACTGGGGGGACACCTTCTAGAAGGGGCGGTGATAGAACATAAAAAGGAGGTTGATGCCTACTGTGAATATTTAATAAGGAGAGTCAAAAATTCGGGAATAAACATCATGTACAATACCTACGGTACAAAAGAAATTGCAACAAAGATGAAACCAGATGCGGTTGTAATTGCAACCGGTTCAGTCCCCATGATTCCCCAAATTCCTGGTATAGACAAAGCTAACGTCAGAATAGCTACAAAACTTCTTAAAAAAGATCAAGAGACTGGGAAGGATATTATTGTTGTTGGAGGGGGCCTTGTTGGGTGTGAAACAGGGCTACATCTAGCACAAAAGGGTAAGAATGTTACCATAATAGATAAGCTCCCCGAAGTGGCTCAGGGGGTTATTTTTATGGCAAGGTTCTCCTTGTTAGACTCTCTTAAAAACAAGGGAATAAAAACAGAGGGTGGCCTTAGGCTTTTGGAGGTCATTGATACCGGTATTATGGTTGAAGATTCAGAGGGTACAAAAAAAAGGATGAATTGCGATACAGTCGTTATTGCTACGGGCCTAAAAGCCAACGATGCCCTATATCACGAACTAAAGGGCGATTTTGATGAGATATATAAAATCGGGGATTGTATTGAGGCAAGAAAATTTATTGATGCAAATCTCGAGGCGTTTTTGGTGGCAAGTGATATATAGGCTATTTTTAGCACCTATATACAATTTAAAAACAGCATCTTAATATCCCCGTTTGCTATTTGTAGCAAACGGGGATATTAAGATGCTAGGCACGGATCCCAAAGTCCAAAACCAAACCAGACGTCTTTTTTAAGCCAACCCGATGCTCTAATATTTGCAGCCAGGAACATTTTTTGATAATATAGAGTAATTGGTTTTTATATGGGGAGGACATGCATTATGAACAATTTCATTCGTATATTAAAGCAGGGACGGGAATATTGGAAATACTTGATTATAGCCGGGATAAGCCTTCTTGCCATAACGGCTTTCAACCTTGTAACGCCTTGGAAGGTGAGACAATTGGTTGATGTATTATCCAAAGAAGATAGCAATAAAATGGAAATGATACGCAATATTGCGATTGTACTAGCGGTAGCCTATATTTTGAGGGCCATTTTTACTTATTTGAATCGCTATTTAAGCCATGTAGCGGCATGGAAACTTGTTGCCGATATAAGAGTAACTGTCTATGAACAGCTGCAAAAACTATCTCTAGGTTTCTACCATGATAAACAAACAGGGCAGCTTATGTCAAGGGCAATAAATGATACAGCTACCTTTGAGGTTTTAATAGCCCATGCCGTCCCGGATCTTGTAACAAATATACTTGTTCTTATTGGTACAGGGGTGCTTTTGTTTATAATAAGCCCCTTGCTCGCAGCCCTAACACTTATACCTATCCCCTTTTTGATAATAGGGGGAGGAATATTTACAAAAAAGATACTGCCAAATTTTCGGGAGGCTCAAGGCACGTTAGGCGAGTTAAATGCAGTTATGCAGGATAATATATCTGGCATTAAGGAAATACAGGCTTTCAATCAGCAATCTAGAGAACGCAGACGCATCGAAAAAAGAGCAAATAAGTATACAACAGCGATACTTCATGCTTTAAAGCTAAGTGCTGTGTTCCATCCGGTGGTTGAAATGATTAGCTCTTTAGGGACGGTTATTGTTGTTGCGTTTGGTGGATGGCTTGCCTTGGGAGGGCATGTTGATACTGCTGATATAGTAGGTTTTATAATGTTTTTGGGTTTGTTTTATCAACCTATAACGACCTTGGCAAGGGTTATAGAAGATCTTCAGCAGGCAACAGCAGGGGCCGAAAGAGTTTTTGAGCTGATAGATGCACAGCCTGATATTGTTGACAGTGAGGGGGCTGTGGCGGTTGAAAATTCAAAGGGGAAGATTGCGTTTAAAAATGTAAATTTCCATTATGATTCCCAAAGCCCGGTTTTAAAAGATGTAAGTTTTACAGCAAAATCTGGACAGATGGTAGCTTTGGTAGGTCCAACCGGAGTGGGAAAAACCACAATTATTAGCCTAATCGCAAGGTTTTATGATCCGATTTCTGGTGAAATCCAGATTGATGGTAGGAATATTAAAGATGTGACGGTGGCTTCGCTAAGAAATCAAATAAGCATAGTTCTCCAAGATGTATTCCTTTTCAATGGAAGCGTGGCGGATAATATTGCCTATGGCAGCAGAAATACATCTTTTGAAGAGGTGGTAAGGGCTGCAAAGATAGCGAGGGCACATGAGTTTATAAAAGAAATGCCGGAGGGTTACGATACCTTAATAGGAGAAAGAGGAGTGAGACTTTCAGAGGGACAAAAGCAGCGCTTATCAATAGCTAGGGCAATCCTTAGGGATACACCCATTCTTATACTTGATGAAGCAACTGCATCCGTTGATGTCGAGACCGAAAGACAAATTCAGCAGGCAATAGGAGAACTGGCGGGAAATTGCACCATTATAGTAATAGCCCATAGACTTTCTACTGTTAAAAAAGCCGATAAAATTCTTGTACTAAAAGATGGGGAAATCGTTGAGAGGGGAACTCATTCACAGTTGCTAGAACTAGATGGGTTATATAGGCAGCTATGCAAAGTACAATACTCCGAAAGGGAAGAAATATAAGAGAGAATATCCAATGGTAGACAAACAATTGGATGCATCAAAATTATTCGCAAAAATTAGGGAACGGAATTTAAAACCCGTTCCCTAAAAACATTTATAGTAAATTTAATAGGTTTCTGCAAACACCTCAAAGTGGGATTGGGGATGGATACATGCAGGACATTCATCGGGTGCGACGGTGCCTTCGTGTATATAACCGCAATTTCCGCATTTCCAATAGGTTTTTTCACCTTTTTTAAACACATTCCCATTTTGGACATTATCCGCCAACTTATTAAACCTTACTTCATGATTTTTTTCAGCATCAGCAATCATTCTAAAAGCATGTGCAATTTCTGGAAAACCCTCTTCTTCAGCTACTTTAGCAAAGGCAGGATATAGATCGCTCCATTCCTCATTTTCACCAGAAGCTGCCGCTTTAAGATTTTCAAGGGTTGTACCCTGGGCTACAGGATAGGAAGCATTAATTTCGATTTCGGCTGGTAATTCACCCTCAAACCCAGCTAACAAAAACTTGTAAAACCTTTTAGCATGTTCTTTTTCGTTATCAGCAGTTTCAATAAAAATGTTTTGAATTTGCTTGTATCCCTCTTTGTTTGCAATAGATGCATAATAGGTGTAACGGTTCCTAGCTTGTGACTCACCAGCGAAAGATTTTAGCAAATTCTCAGCTGTTTTTGTGCCTTTCAAGTTCTTCATAATAGACCTCCTAGATTTTATTTTTTTTTATCATAAAGGCATTTTGGACATATGCCCTTAAAATAAACATCCTTATCTTTTATTTCAAACCCATCCAACTCTGTAGTTTGAAAATCTAAATTATTTATTTTAAAATCGTAAATTTTATCACAATTTTCACACTTGAAATGCCCGTGTTCCAAAATATCGGCATCAAACCTTGTTTCGTGTTCTTCGATGGTGATAGTGCGCACGATGTTTGTACTGCAAAACAAATTTAGGGTATTGTACACTGTGGTTTTAGATAAAGTCGGAACCCTTTTAATCAAACCCTTATATATTTGCTCAGCAGTCGGATGATTCCTTTGCAGTAAGAGGTATCTCATAATCTCAATCCTGTGATGGGAAGGTTTTATATTATGATTTATTAAATGTTTTTTAATACCTTCTACAGATGTATCCATTTTAATCCCTCCCCCTACATTAGGTAAAACCAAGCATCTGTAATAGTTACAACTTTGTAATCATTACAAAAACCATTATATATGCAAAAAACAAATTTGTCAAAGGGGTATTTTGCACATAAATAAATGCAAAATAATACGATCACATGGAGGGGCTAAAAAGAATTAATTGCGTTGCATAGCAAAATATGCTATGCTAAAATCGTTTGCTGAATAATAATGTTGAATAATGATGTACCATTCGGTAGATAATACAGAAAAAGCAAAAGAAAGATGATGGAATATGCAAATATCATTTATTGATTTCTTGAACGATTTAAGTGCCAACCCTATATTGATAGTTACTACGCTCCTTACCCTAGGTGTAATACTTGTGAACGGTTGGACAGATGCTCCTAATGCTATAGCGACTTCTATTTCTACACGCTCTATAAAACCGCGGAACGCCATTGTGTTGGCTTCGTTTTTCAATTTTTTAGGGGTGTTAGTGATGACCACTCTTAATTCTTTGGTGGCACAAACCATTTACAACATGGTTGATTTTGGGGGGGATTCAAAAAAAGCTTTAATAGCTCTTTGTGCAGCACTAATATCTATAGTGCTGTGGTCGACAACTTCCTGGTGGTTTGGTATTCCAACCAGCGAAAGCCATGCACTTATAGCGGGGATTACCGGTGCCGCAATAGCTATACATAGAGGACTTGGCGGTATTAACCTGAGGGAATGGGCAAACGTTGTCTATGGTCTTATATTGTCGCTTGTCCTTGGTTTTATAACGGGATGGGTAACAGTAAAACTTATAGGGAGGATTTTCCGTAAAGTCAATAGGACAAAAACAACACCCCTGTTCAAAAATGCACAGGTTCTAGGGAGTGCCGGAATGGCATTTATGCATGGTGCACAGGATGGGCAAAAATTTATGGGGGTTTTTATGTTAGGTGTGTTTTTAGCAAAAGGCCAATCCGATGTGCCAGAGTTTAATATTCCCCTTTGGCTTATAGTGATTTGCTCGGCGGTTATGGCATTTGGGACTTCTGTTGGCGGATATCGTATAATAAAATCCGTAGGAATGGATATGGTAAAGTTAGAAAAATACCAGGGTTTTTCTGCCGATTTAGCAGGGATAATTTGCTTGCTCATAGCATCTGTTTTCGGTTTGCCAGTCAGTACTACCCATACCAAGACAACTGCCATTATGGGTGTTGGTGCGGCAAAAAGGGTATCATCGGTTAATTGGGGAGTAGTACGAGAAATGCTCAGTGCATGGGTGTTGGCATTTCCGGGGTGTGGGTTATTGGGCTTTTTGATGACAATGCTATTTATGAAATTGTTTTAATACTAGGAAGGTTTTATACTATCATAATTTAAATGGGAAGGGATTAAAATATGGCGCGAAAAAGAGATTTATATTATTTCGATAAGTTTGTTGAGTTGGTTGATTATTCATGCCAAGCTGCCGATTTGTTGGATAATATCATGAACAATTTTGATGCGGACAAGCTGCATATCAAGATGGATGAAATGCATACCATTGAGCATGCTGGTGATGAAGCCAGGCATGTGGTGGTAAAAAAACTTGCAAAGGAATTCATCACCCCTATTGAGAGGGAAGATATCATGGAATTAACCGATGCTATCGATAATGTAACCGATGCAATTGAAGATGTTGTCATGCGTATGTATATGTTTAATGTGAGGAATATTCGCGAGCGTGCATTAAAAATGACAGACATTATCGTTAAATGCTGTAATGCATTGAAACAGGCATTGGAAGAATTCCACAATTTTCGCAAATCAAAGACTCTTCATCAGCTTATCATCGAGGTAAATAAGCTTGAGGAAGAGGGAGATAAGCTCTTTACGGATGCGACAAGGGATCTGTATGTTAACTGTAATGACTTTAAAGAGATATCAGCCTGGGATATTGTGTTTTATTACCTAGAAAAATGTTGTGATGCCTGCGAAGATGTTGCAGATGCTATAGAGAACGTTATAATGAAGAATTCATAGTCTTTTTAGATAGGGCTGTTTATCTGAATTTGCTAAAAGATATTTTCATTTTTTCCATATACCATAATTTACACAAAGGGATCTGTTAACCAAAACCGAAATATATTTTATGTAAACCTCAATGGGTTTGCATAAAATATATACTCTACCGAAGGGGGATTTGGTTAATGGGACTTAGAAGACTATTCATTTGTGGAGTTTTGACCGCAAGTATGGTGATGGGAGGGACGGTATTAACCTTTGCCCAAGGGACAACCCACAAAATTCAGCCTGGAGATACATTTTGGAAGGTTGGGCAAAGATATGGTGTATCTACCACAGAATTGTTAAAGGCAAACAATGCCACTGAAAATACCGTATTATACCCCGGCCAGATTATAGTGATACCCTCTGGCAACCAAACAATACATACAGTTAAGTCGGGGGAGACCTATTGGATCATCAGCAACATATATAAGGTGGATCTTAGGGGATTGCTGTATGCAAATAACGCCAATGAGAATTCAATTCTTTATGTTGGCGACAGGGTAATTATACCCACCGCAAGTCAAGCCCAAGGATATACAAACTATACGGTCCAAAATGGGGATACCTATTGGGTTGTAAGCCAAAGATTTGGTGTGAATTTTACCGAACTTCTACGGCTAAATGGTGCAAACGATAAAACCTACCTTAACATCGGACAGGTGATAAAGATACCCACGTCTGGGGTTGCACCAGCCCCTTCTGCAAAACCATATGTTACTTATGTGGATTACACAGTTCAAAAAGGTGAGAGCTCCTGGAGCATCGCCGAAAAATATGGAATACCAGCATATGAGTTAATGGAAGCAAACAACATTAATTCAACGGTGGTATTAAACATTGGGCAAAAGCTGAGGATCCCGGTGCATCATGTACCGATTAAAGCCACTCCAGGAGAAAAATATGGCGAATTATTGGATTGGTGGACTGAGGCGCAGTATGTTGTACCAAGGGGTGCTACTTTCGAGGTTGTAGATTTTTATACCGGAAAATCATTTTATGCAAGGCGAACAGCAGGTTCAAACCATGGAGACTGCGAGACACTCACAATAAATGACACCAATAAAATGAAAGAAATATGGGGCGGATTTAGCTGGACAAGGCACCCAGTAATAGTAAAATACAATGGTAGAAAGATCGCAGCTGGTATGACAGCAATGCCCCACGCTGGGAACGATGGTGCTCCGGGCGGTGAATGGACATCTTGGAGAAGCGGGGGATATGGTGCAGGAACAAATCATGATTATATTAAAGGCAACGGAATAGATGGGCATTTTGATATTCATTTTTACAATAGTACCCGACACAAGGATGGACAGCAGGATCCCGAGCATCAAAGGTGTGTAAAGGTTGCCGCCGGAATTAAATAGGCAGGCAAACGGGAACTGAGGACAGCGAAGAAAATTCGTTTTCTTGCATCAAAATAAAAGGGGCATGAAGGTTTAAAGACAAAAAACCTTATGCCTCTTTTATTTTACCGGATAATATCGGTTTGAAAACCCCGTAAGATGTAGTTTTAATGTATGTCTACGGTAGTGCCCACCGCCACCTGGTTGAAAAGTTCATTGACATCCCTGTTATGCATTCTGATGCATCCATTTGAGGCAGCAGTTCCTATGGAAGCAGGATTGTTGGTGCCATGGATTCCATAATGGGGTTCAGAAAGTCCCATCCAGCGTGAACCAAAGGCACCACCAGGGTTGACTTGCTTGTTTACTATGGTAAAATTTCCTCTTGGGGTGGGGGTTGATGGTTTACCAATTGCTACTGGATAGACCTTTACGAGATTGCCCCCCCTGTAAAATGCAAGGGTTTTTGCAGCCAAACTTATAATTATATGCGTAGAAGATGCAGATCTTGGGATGCATATTACCTGGTTTATATTAAGGGCATTTGGGTTGATACCGGGATTTGCCTCCATTAAGCGTTGCACTGTTGTATTAAAAACCCTTGCTATTGCTGCCAACGTGTCACCTGCCTGTATGACATAATAATTTAACGAGGGGCATGGTGGCTCCAAAGTCATGGGCGGGGGGATACAAATCACCTGTCCTATATGCAATTTTTCAGGAACGACACTTGGGTTGACATCTAATATGTCACGTACAGTAATACCAAACCTTGAGGCGATAATTGCAATTGTATCCCCCATTTTTATTTCATAAGGGGATGTACCGATGGGACATTCGGGTTCCGCCTGGGGTACACAGATTACCTGCCCAATTGATAATGCCTCTGGTATTATACCAGGGTTTGCGACGAGCAATGCCCTTACACTGGTATTAAATCTTCTTGCTATTTCTGCCAACGTATCACCGCTTTTCACGACATAGGCCGTTGAACCCGGGGGGCATATTGGCTGGGTACGGGGTATGCATATGATTTGCCCAATAAAAAGTCTTTCGGGCACAATCCCTGGATTTAAGGCAAGAATAGATTGCACTGTTGTGTCAAATTTTTGGGCTATACGGTAAAGGGTAACGCCGGTCTGTATTCTATATGCCATTGCACCGGGAGGGCATTGACGATCAAAATATATGTTCATAATTTTAAATTCACCTCCTAATAAAAGCTTTGGATTGTTCAGGTTATGTCTATGGTTGTACCTACAGGAACAAGATTAAATAATTCACTTACATCTCTATTGGACATAATTATGTTATTTTCTGTGGCAAGAATATCTATGAATTCGGGGGAATTTACACCCCGGATACCAAAACCGGCTTCTGACAAACCAATCCATCTTGCACCGACCTCTACGCCTGGATCAACTTGTTTATTTAGAACGGTAAAGGTTCCCCGGGGCATTGGAAACATTGGATTTTCAGGGACTATGCTATAAGTCTTAAATATGCTGCTGTTGCGGTATACAGTAAGGATTTCATCTGCCACATCAACGCGTACATTTACTGGGGAGGGAGCTACAGGAATACAAAGAATCTGATCGACATATAAATTATTGGGATCAATACCGTAGTTTGAGAAAAGAAGAAGCGTAGGGCTAATATTGAAGTATCTAGATATTGATTCAAATGTATCACCTGCTACTACCACATAATAGTTTGTAGTGGGGCAAAGGGGATACATTTGTATGCCAATTGGTATACAAATCTGTTGACCCACCCTTAGTAAATGGGGTTGGACTCCGGGGTTGGCATCTAATATTTCTTGGGGAGTGGTATTGTATTCTTGTGCAATACTGTTTAGTGTATCACCGGCTCTTATCGTATAGGGGATCATCCCAGAAGGACACTGTCTATGTGAATATGGAGTGAACACGAAATCACCTCAGTAAAAACTTGTTATTATATTATATCTGTTTATGTTAATTTTGTTACAGATTATGTTACCCGTATATCTTTTTAAAAGTGTATATATGATCCTACCAATTTTATTTTAATTTTATTATTGACAGTGTACTATGGATAGGGTTACTATAATAGTGAAGGTAGGCGAGAATTGGTTGCCTATAGTACACACAATATAGTTCCGCATATTGTAATGTCTTGACCCTAAGAGTATGTACTTCAAGGGGAGAGCACAGCGGTTTGTATTCTAATGCTGAGGATATTTTTTCTGGGGCAGAGGAAATCTGATGATAAAGTGGTTTAAAGCCCTTTGCCTAGAATTTTCAATGTTCTTAGCAAGGGGCTTTTATTTGTAGGGATAGGATTATTAAATTTTTAATTATTACGGAGGTGTCCAAACGATGACTTTTCTAGATAAGTACAAAGAACAGTTTAAAGAATATGACATGATGGAGAAAGATTTTATTGATGACGACAAAATTTTAAGCCAACTGCAAAAATGGCAAAATCCCTCAAAAGGGGATGTGAGGAGGGTACTTAAAAAGGCGGCAAAAAGGGTAAGACTAGAGCCCGAGGAAACCGCTATCCTTATACAAAATAGGGATAAAGAGACTATAAGTGAGATGTATGAGCTTGCTAACAAACTCAAAAGAGAAATTTACGGTGAACGTATAGTGTTTTTTGCACCCTTGTATATAAGCAACAAATGCGCAAACAATTGCAAATACTGTGGTTTTAGAACTGAGAATAAAATGGTTGGGCGTAGGACCCTCACTATGGATGAAATTGATGAAGAAGTCAAAATCATGATAGAAGAGGGTCAAAAAAGAACGGTACTTGTTTATGGTGAGTCCCCCGAAACGGATATTGACTTTATATGCGACAGTATACGCCGAGTATATAGCGTAAAATCCGGAGCTAGTGAGATCAGAAGAGCAAACATAAACTGCGCTCCCTTGTCTAGGGATGAACTCAAAAAGCTAAAAGAGGCTGAAATAGGTACATTTCAAGTTTTCCAAGAAACATACCACCGCAAGACATACCGCAAGATGCATCCGCAAGGGACAATTAAGGGACATTATAGGTGGAGGCTTTATGCCCAGGACAGAGCTCTTGATGTTGGGATTGATGATGTTGCTATAGGTGCTTTATTTGGTTTATATGATTGGAAATTTGAAGTTATGGGGTTGTTGTATCACACTATACATTTGGAAGAAAAGTACAACGGGGTGGGGCCTCACACAATTTCCTTCCCAAGGATAGAGCCTGCAATCGGAACTTCCTTTACGTCAAACCCAGAATATGCTGTAAGCGATGAAGATTTTAAAAAGCTAGTAGCTATTCTAAGGCTTTCAGTTCCTTACACGGGATTAATCCTGACAGCACGGGAAAAACCCCAGGTACGTAGGGAAGTTATACCCCTTGGTGTTTCTCAGATAGACGCAGGGACTAGAATAGGCGTGGGCGGATATAAAAATTCCGAGGGTAATATGCTGCCTGATAAGGAGCAATTCCAGTTAGGGGATGTCCGTAGCCTAGATGATGTAGTGAGGGAAACATGTGGTATGGATAGTTTGCCTTCTTTTTGTACAGCCTGCTATAGGGCGGGTAGAACAGGTGAACATTTCATGGATGTTGCAAAATCGAGTTTTGTACACAATTTTTGTATGCCCAATGCTATTTTGACACTTAAGGAATATTTGCTTGACTATGCGTCCGACGAGACGAGGGAAATCGGAGAAAAAGAATTAATTAAGCATATAGATGCTCTTGAGGATGAAAAGACAAAGAAATTTGTTATTGAATCGTTGAGGAGGCTGGAAAAAGGTGAAAGAGATATTAGGGTCTAAAGACGATGTTTCACTATCAAAATTGGAAGAATATATAGACATCCTTGAAAATGGAGGGAAGCTGGAAAGGGATGAACTAGAAGAGCTTCTGGTATCCGATGCTCACATACCTATTTATCGTGCTGCCGACAGAGTACGGAGAAAATGTGTGGGGGATGATATTCATTTGAGGGGTTTGATTGAATTCAGCTCATATTGCTGTAGGACTTGCACATATTGCGGGCTTAGGGCTCCAAACATAAAGATAAAAAGATACAGGCTTGATAAGGATGAGATATTTCAATGTGCCCAAAATGCGGTACAGCATTATAGACTTAGAACCATTGTTTTGCAAAGTGGTGAAGATAGAGAATTTAGGATAAACGACTTGTGCAAAATTGTGGATAAGATCAAAAAACTAGATGTAGCTGTGACCCTTAGCATCGGGGAGTTACCGAGGGAGGAGTACGCCGAACTTAAAAAAGCCGGCGCCGACAGGTTTCTTTTGCGTATAGAGACCACGAATCGGGAGCTATACGAGCGTTGCCACCCCGGTATGAGCCATGGAAACAGGATAAGATGCCTTTATGATCTAAAAGAATTGGGGTATGAAACGGGTACGGGCTCATTAGTGGGGATTCCCGGTCAAACCGCCAAGATGTTGGCGGACGATTTATTGTTTTTTAAAAAAATTGATGTAGATATGCTTGGTATAGGGCCGTTTATTCCCTGCCCCGACACACCCTTTGAAGGGAATGCCGGGGGGGAAATTGATATAGTTTTAAAAATGGTGGCTCTTGCTAGGCTTCTTATGCCCGATATAAATATCCCTGCTACAACCGCTCTTGGGGTTAAAGATGGCGATGGCCACAAAAAAGGTCTTAGCTGCGGCGCAAATGTTATCATGCCAAATGTAGGGCCGCGGGAATACAAAACACTTTATGCCATATACCCCGGAAAAGGCGGAGAGGCAGCCGGCATTGACAATCAGATCACCCGCATACAAACCTTAGCTTCCCAACTGGGTAGAAATATAAGCGAAGATTATGGATTTAGACGCTAAGGGATCTACAATGAATAAAATGGAAGCATTTTTTTTGTTGTTTTACAGATACTATAAAAAATAGCGGGCGGTGGATCATGCTTTTTAAATACAAAAGAAAGGGAATTAATAAAGTCAAGGAAAAAGAGCAGGGGAAGACAGATAAAAATTTCGATGGTGAAATTACAACAGAAAATATATCTAACCTGATAAAACACAGTGCAGATATTATTTTTCGAGATTTTTATATAAAAGGGAAAAAACCATTTCGTGTTACAATCGTATTTATTGATGGGCTGGTAGATACCAAGGAAATGGACGCTTTTATACTAAAACCCTTAACCCGGGAAATTGATTTTAGCCAATGCAATGCCTTAGATGTTTTGTATAGGCTTGAAAATAATATTCTTTTCCACGGAATACAAATAACAAGAACAGAACTTGGACAATGTATAAACGATATAATGAGCGGTTCGGTTGCATTGGTTTTCGATGAGATTAAAAGGGCTATAACCTTTAATATAGGGGAGTTTGAAAAAAGAAGTATCACAGAACCCACCGAGGAAAATGTGCTTAAAGGACCCAAGGATGCTTTTATTGAGTCTTTGAGGGTAAACACCTCTACTGTTAGAAGGAGGGTAAAAACCCATAGCCTTGTAATTGAAGAGATGGTTATTGGTGAACAATCACTTACCGAGGTTGCAATTGTTTATTTGGATGGCGTCACCAACAGACATATTATCAAGGAGGTAAAAAAACGGCTTTCTGCGATAAAGGTCGATGCAGTAGCGAGTTCTGGTGTAATCGAGGAGGAGATAATCGACAACAAGTATTCTCTTTTTCCCCAAGTTTTGACTACAGAAAGACCGGATAAATTTTGTGCCAATATCCTAGAAGGGCGTATTGGTATAATAATTGATGGTTTCCCTAATACATTTATTGCTCCGGCCGCATTAAACGAATTCCTCCAAGGTCCCAACGATTATTCCCAAAACTTTATAACAAGTTCAGCCCTTAGATTTATGAGGTATGTACTTATGCTTGTAACCCTTTTTTTGCCCGGTTTTTATATATCTGTTACAAGCTTTCATCAGGAGATGATACCCACTGAGCTTGCACTGTTTATTATGGCAGCAAAAGAGGGCGTTCCCTTTCCGAGTTTTGTAGAGGTTATTTTTATGCTTATTGCTTTCGAGGTTTTGTTGGAAGCGGGATTGAGATTGCCCAAAAATATTAGCCAGGCTGTTGCTATAGTTGGCGCCCTAGTAGTGGGACAGGCAGCTGTCGAGGCAAGGCTTGTATCACCCGCTGTAGTTGTCATAATCTCCATTACCGCTATCTCAAGTTTTACCATGCCGGATCAGGATTTTTCTAATGCTTTGAGGATATGGCGTTTTTTTATCGCAATTCTTACCAGTGTTGTAGGATTATATGGTCTGAGCGTAGGTGGATTACTGCTTTTAATTCACTTTGCAAAAATGGAATCCTTTGGTATACCCTATCTTGCACCCCTTATTGCTGCAGAGGGCAAGCAGTTGCAGGATACATTGGTTAGGTTTCCGTTTTCGTTCATGTACAAAAGACCTATAGATCTAAAGACCAGTAATAAAAAAAGAAGAAGCTAGGAGAAAAATGTGGGGAAAATAATTAAATTTTTTATCCTAATTATTGCAATAACAACGTTTTCAGCCTGTGAAAATCCCATCGTGGGTAGAAACGAGATTGATGATCTTGAGTTTATAAGGGCATTGGCAATAGATAAATCACTCACAGTGCCGAATGGTGTAAGGCTTACGGTAACTACACAAAGGTTTAAGGAAGGAGGCGAGGGTTCTGCACAGGAAAAAGAATCAACAAAGGTTTCTGCGGAGGGAGAAACAGCCTTTGAAGCCATAAGAAATTTTAGCATATTCCTCGATAAAAAACCTTTTTGGGGTCATCTTGAATACGTCATTATAGGTGAGGACGTCGCAAGGGAAGGTATCTGCCAGTACCTTGACGTACTAAGCCGCGATCATGAAATTAGGATGAATATAGATATTTTTGTAATGAAGGGGGGGCGTGCGGAAGAGATGATGGAGAAGACCGAAAAGGGGGATAAATTCATATTTGATCGATTGAGGGGTTTGATCGAAAGTGTGGGCGGACAGTCGGTGACAAGCCCGGTGAACCTTATAGAAATAATGTATATACAGGATATAAAATATCTTTCTCTCTATCTCCCATGCGTCCAAATGATCAAATCATCAAGGGATGAAAATGGGAAAGATGAAACGATGGATATAAAGATGGCGGGATTTGCAGTATTTGATGGTGATGTTTTAGTTGGCCATTTATCGGCAGGGATGGGTAGGGGTCTAAATTGGCTCAGAGATAATATAAAGTCTGGTATTATTGTGGTAACTTCCCCAAAGGGTACAAAGGTATCACTGGAGTTAATAAGATCCAAGACCAAGTTTTATCCCAAAATCCAAGACGGAAAGTTATTTTTGGATGTAAAGGTTGAAGTTAATAGCAACATAGGAGAGGTTCAGGCACATGAGGATGTGTTCAAGGCCGAGATTTTTGAATACCTTGAAAGGCAACAGGCCAAGAGCGTGAAGCGGGAAATAGAAGAGGTTATAGAATACGCACAAAAAGTGTTGGGACTTGATTTTTTTGCAGTGGGAAGCAATTTTTATCGAAAGTATCCAATTAAGTGGGAGAATATATATGAGCAAAACTGGAGAGAGGAATTCCCACGGGTTGAAATAAATGTGGATGTAAAATCTCAAATTAGAAGAACCTATGATATAAAAGAGCCCAGCGAGGATAAGGGAGATGGGAAAAAATGATGTATACTAGCATTGCATTAATAGGAATAATTAGTTGTTTTGAAATAAAAAAGATGGTATCAAAGGGGCAAAGAAAAGAAATAGCGATATTTTCGCTACTTGCAATAAGTGCTTTGCTTTTAAGTGTATTTTACCTTTCAAATCCCCATAGGTCGAGCCTTTCTGAGCATTTGCTAAGTTTCATAGGGCGAGAATCTTAAAAATGGCGGAAAGTATATCATAAGCAGGACAGTTCATACAACAGATTTTGGGAAAGAGGGGAAAGCGATGTTATCAGATAGTAAAAAAATTTCCATAAGGCAGGCGTTTTTTTTATTTTTGACGATTGTATTTTCCCCTGCTACCCGTCTTTTTCCTGTTTATGCGGCTCAGAATGCAAAAGAGGCCGCTTGGCTTGCACCAATTGTTTCGGCTATTTTGCTATTCTTACTTGTGCTGGTATGGAATAGAATAAATAAAAGCTACACGGATGCATCACTAATACATATATACAGCGATATCTTGGGGGTTTTTACGGGCAAACTTATTGGTTTTACATACCTTTTATGGGTAACAATGCTTGCGGCCTTATATGTGAGATACTTTGCCATAAGACTTGTTGGATCGATATATCCCGATACCAGCCAAAATGTATTTGTAATTTCAATAATAATCCTGGCAATTTATATATTGCGGTATGGTCTTGTAACGCTTGCGAGGTTGAATGAAATTGTACTTCCGCTATTTTTGGTGACACTTGTAATATTATTTATAATGATTACTCCATATCTAAAGGGAACATTTCTTATACCTATAACCTACAGGAGTATATTGCCCATCACAAGGGCGGGGGTTGGGATTGCGGCGGTTTTTTCTTATTTTACATTTGTGTTCATACTAGGTGACAATATAAACAACAAAGAAAACATAAAAAAAGAAGGAATTAAGTGCTCATTTCTTCTAACGGCGAGTACAATCCTGATAATAGTGATGACGGTGGGGACATTTAGTTACTCTGTTATAAGGAGAAGCCAATTACCGCTTTTAATTGCAGTTAAACAAATATCTTTGTTTAATACACTTGAAAAAATCGAGTCTATAGTTGTTGCAGTTTGGGTCTTTTCCGACTTTATACTGATTAGCTTTTTTATTCTTCTTGGATTAAGGATTATAAAATTATTATTTGGGATTTCTGATGAAAAGCCTTTTATGGGCATTTATGCAATTATCGTATACTTTCTTGCCTTTTATATTGCCAACACTGTTTTTGAATTAGAGAATCTATCCAGTTTTATAATGATCCCTGGGAACCTATTTTTGGGATTCGTAGTGCCGGTTTTAGTGTTCTTCATTGGTAGGATTA
The DNA here is from genome assembly GCA_012798835.1 of Clostridium sp. Lineage (GTDB taxonomy): Bacteria > Bacillota > Clostridia > Acetivibrionales > Acetivibrionaceae > Hungateiclostridium. The sequence continues at coordinate 13,427 of JAAZML010000129.1, read as the reverse complement.
GGGGAAAGGTGTGAATGGATTTAGGCATAGGCAGAAAAAATATAGACTAATTCACGATATTATGATAAAATTAGTTTTATTAAAAAGTTGTTCTAAAGCAAATTGATCCGTATATTATTGATGTGAGGTATAAAATTATGAAGGAAGTTAATTTTAAGGATTTCGAAGGAAATATACTTGAAAACCTAGGCAATATAGCATTGAAAAATAGTCAAATCAACCCCGAACTTTTTACAAAATACCAAGTGAAGCGTGGTTTGCGAGATTTAGATGGCAAAGGTGTACTTGTAGGCTTGACAGAAATAGGGGAAGTACATGCATATATCATTGATGAAAGCGAAATTATACCGGTTCCGGGTAGGCTAATCTATCGCGGTATTGATATTTTTGATCTTGTCGATGGGTTTATTGGAGATGAACGCTTCGGATTTGAGGAGACTGCATATTTGCTAGTTTTTGGGGAGCTTCCCAACCGAAAACAATTAGATGATTTTGAGGAACTGCTCTCTATTTACAGAAATTTACCCGAACCCTTCCTAAATGATATGATATTGCAGCTTCCTGGGAAGAATATTATGAATGTGCTAGCAAGAAGTGTCCTTGCATACTATAGCTTTGATAGCAATCCTGATGACACATCAGTGGAAAATGTATTAAAGCAATGTATTCATCTTATGGCGTGTATGCCAACTATTGCTGTATATGCATACAATACTATTTCCCACTATTATGGAAAAAGAAGTTTGGTCATCCATAATCCAAAGCCTGGTCTCAGTACGGCGGAAAATATTTTACGAATGTTAAGACCCAATAAAAAATATACTGAGTTGGAGGCAAGACTTTTAGATTTGGCTTTAGTTCTCCATGCGGAACATGGGGGAGGGAATAACTCTACCTTCGTAACGCATGTTGTTACATCGACAGGGACGGATACGTATTCTGCTATTGCTGCGGCGCTGGGCTCACTAAAAGGCCCAAGACACGGCGGCGCTAATATCAAGGTATGTGAGATGTTTGCCGATCTAAAGGATAATATCAAGGATTGGAATGATGACGAAGAAATAGAAAGCTATCTTATAAAAATATTAAATAAGGAAGCTTTTGACCGTTCGGGGCTTATCTATGGTTTAGGGCATGCGGTTTATTCGGTATCAGATCCAAGGAGTGTCCTTCTAAAAGAACAGGCGGAAAAACTTGCCAAGGAGAAAGGTTTGGAGTCGGAATTTTCCTTATACGAGAAGGTTGAGAATTTAGCCCCACAGGTTATTTCAAAGAAACGCAAGATTTACAAGGGTGTAAGTGTTAATGTAGATTTTTATTCTGGTTTTGTGTACAATATGCTAGAATTACCTCAGGAACTATATACCCCGATTTTTGCAGTTTCTAGGATGGCGGGCTGGACAGCTCATCGAATAGAAGAGATTGTAAACGCCGGAAAAATAATTAGACCCGCATATAAAAGTGTAGCTAAAAGACGCGATTATATAGCTATAGGAGAGCGCTAGATTAAGAGAAAACGTTGGTAGCCCCTTTACATCTTTGAACCGCACATGTTAGACAAAATTAAAATAGCTTTTGCAAATACACAAATGCTTATTTTAAACAAAAGGTTTATAATACCAGGGTGCTGTAAAATGTAGGGCGAAATTATATTATAGGGGGATAATAAATGAGGATTTGTTCTAGTTGCGGTTATTCAAATGAGGATTTTTCTACCATATGCAGCAGTTGCGGTTTCCCATTAGAATCCCCAGCGGATACAAGCCTTGGGGTGGAGGAGCAGACAGATGCATACCATGAGGAGATGATGGATATGGATATGCAACCACTCTCAACGAAGGTAAATGGCTTGGCAGTTACATCACTGATTCTTGGTATTTTATCGATACCTATTGGTTTTTTTTGTTTTGGTCCAGTATTGAGCATCCTTGCTATTATTTTTGGTTTTATGGCGAGGAGTCAGATAAAAAAGCAAGAGCATTTGGAAGGTGGTTACAAAATGGCTTTGGCTGGTATAATAACCGGTTTTGCTGGGATAGCGCTCTTCATAATAATGGTGGTAATTCTTTTTTTTTACTCCATGTGGTTTCTTAACGGGTTCACTGGTTTTTAAGGGATTTAGCAAAAAACCCACCCTGTACTAGCTCGGGTGGGTTTTTATTATATCCATAGGAATAGATATGGTTTATATTACCCTAACCATTCTAATACCCTGGATTGCCTTTAACCTGCTTATTATATCTTGAGATATCGTTTCTTCAAGGTTTAGAATAGTATATCCGATTTTATTTCTATGTTTGCTGAGCATATCCCCAATATTAAGCCCGTTTTGGGCAAGGAGGGAAGTAATTTGGCCAAACATATTCGGAACATTGTCATGGGCAACAATTATTCTGTTATCGGCCATATGAAGATCGCAATCAGGGAAGTTTACTGAATTTTTTATATTTCCTTTCTCCAAAAACTCCCGAAGTTGGCTTGCGGCCATTATAGCACAGTTTTCTTCAGATTCCGGTGTTGATGCACCCAGGTGGGGTATTGTTATAATATTATCGTTGCCCAGTAGTTCTTCTTTTGGAAAATCGGTTACATAGCATGATACAATACCATCCTTTATTGCTTCTAGCAAATCCTTATCTGCTACAAGTCCGCCCCTTGCAAAGTTTAGAAGTTTTACACCCTTCTTCATGATGCCAAATTTATCTTTATTTATCATGCAGTCGGTTTTATCATTAAAGGGAACATGTATCGTGATGTAATCACAGGTTGAGAATAGATAGTCAAGGCTTGCTGCTTTTTCTACGCTGCTTTCCAATTCCCAGGCGGAATCTATGGAAATAAACGGGTCATAACCTATTACGTCCATTCCCAATGCGCATGCATCATTAGCCACCAAAACCCCTATTGCACCAAGCCCAATTACACCGAGTTTCTTCCCTTTTATTTCGGGGCCAACAAACTGGGATTTCCCTTTTTCAACCAACTTGGCCACTTCACTACCCTTACCCTTGAGGGTTTTGGCCCAAGTGATTCCACTGTATATTTTTCTTGAAGATAGAAACAATGACGTCAAAACGAGCTCCTTGACGGCATTAGCATTGGCACCAGGTGTGTTAAAAACAACTATTCCTTTTTCAGTACATCTATCGATAGGAATATTGTTAACACCGGCACCAGCCCTGGCAATGGCCTTTAAATTTTTGTTAAGATCCATATCAAGCATATTATAACTTCTTACAAGAATGGCATCTGGGTTGGATAATTCGGAAGCAATTTCGTAGTCATCCCTCGAAAAGAGCTCCAAGCCTCTTGACGATATTTTATTCAATGTCTTTACTGAAAGCATATTAAAAACTCCTTTATAAATTATTTTATTTAATTAATATTTTATCAAATTAAGTAAGTACATTTATGCCGAAAAGTATGTATCAAGGGGGTTGATAATGTAGTGCATATTCCTGCGAGAAAGATTTACTAAACAATAGTTTATTTTTTAACAATCTCCTAATAAAAAAACAACCCATCCCAAGTATGTGTTTTAAAATCCGTCTTAGACAATATTATACTACTATTTTAGCAATGGCTTCAAGGGAAAAATCAAAAAGTCAATTAAAACCTACACGGCCTGCAAAAAAGATTTACATATCTATGCATACTCGTTGTATCAGTTCCAAAGAGATTCCCTAGAGGGATATCCCAATTCGCTGATTACAGTAGGATAACTCAAATCATACTGTATTAATAGCTTTACTGCTTTTATTCGTTCTCCATATGAGGACATGCGGCACATCCCAACTAAAATCGAGTCCAGGATTTTGTCCGCACCTCCACTGCGCATTTGTATACGTTTGTAATTCAAATTTCCAAATGCTATAATGATTAAAAAGCGGAAAAATATAAAAGGTGGTGTTTTTTTAATATGGGATACATTAACAAGCTTTTAGATAGTTTTAGTCTAGGTGCTAAAACTTCGAAAATTTTAGCTATTGTGATTATGGCTGTGCTGCTTTTTTTATCCATGTTAATAGTATACCTTATTTCAAAAGAAATTATTTTGGCTCTATTAGCCAAATACATAAAGAATAATAGGTTTAAATGGGATAATGTTTTTTTAGAAAAAGGGGTATTTCACAGGCTCATAAAGATTATACCAGTTTTGATGCTTTATACATCCGCCCCACTTTTCTTTAATTTAGAGAGCACAATAAAAAAAGCTTCGTTGATCACAATTATTCTTATTTCTGTTTCGGTTCTAAATTCCGTATTAGATGCTGTAACGTATATCTATGGGACGTTTGAAATATCCCAGACAAGACCAATAAAGGGATTGCTGCAGGTTGTAAAAATTATATTTTATATACTTATGGGTATCCTCTCCATTGCTGTATTGTTAGGGGAAAGAGTCATAATACTTCTAAGCGGCATTGGTGCAATGACGGCTATATTTTCACTGGTGTTTAAGGATTCCATACTAGGATTGGTGGCGGGTATTCAGTTGTCTTCCAACGATATGCTTCGGATAGGTGATTGGATTCAGATGGAGAGGTATGGAGCCGATGGAAGTGTTGTAGATATTTCACTAAACACTGTAAAGGTACAAAATTTTGATAAAACTATTGTCGCGATCCCAGCATATGCACTGGTTTCAGATTCATTTACAAACTGGCGTGGTATGCTAGAGGCAGGGGGGCGTAGAATAAAACGCTCAATCTATATTGATACAACCAGCATATCCTTTTGTACAGACGAGATGATTAGGAAATTCAAGGAGATTTATCTTTTGAAAGAATATATACTTAACAAGGAAAAAGATATAGAAAGACACAATAAAAAGCACAAAGTGGAAAGTGCTGCGCTAATTAACGGCCGACGTCTTACTAATATAGGGACATATAGGGCCTATGTTAAGTTTTACCTAAAAAACCATCATGGGCTGCACCAAAATATGATACAAATTGTGAGGCAGTTACCCCCGGGAGAGCATGGATTGCCCCTAGAGATTTATGCTTTTACAAATGACACCAACTGGGTCAACTACGAATCCATACAGTCGGATATTTTTGATCACATTATTGCTGTAGCCCCGGAATTTGGATTAAGGCTATTCCAATATCCCACAGGGCACGATTTCAGAAAAGAAAATTAATACGAAAATGATTCATTGGAAATAAAAGGTCTGGAAGTGGAATAAAAAGCATCAATGATGAAAAGCCAAAAGAAGTAAATGGCGAATGTATGTTCAAGATAATTATTTTGGTGTATAATCAAATAAAACGACATTTTTATATTGTTAAGGGGAGATAACGTGAACACTTATAGAAAGTTAAATATTGTTATAATCATATGTATTATGTCAACCTTTTGGCTATCGGCATGCGTGGATGAAAACAAGAGTCCAGAGATAACACAAAGTCCCACGGAAACGGAAATAAGGGCAACATATTCTGATTTAGGAATGACTATCGAAGAGAAGGTTGAAAAGTTAGTAAAGGCAATGTCGCTAGAGGAAAAAGTTGGCCAGATGATTCAGCCCGATAGAAGTTCGGCTTCACCCGATGAGATAAAAGAATATTTTATAGGCTCGGTATTTAGCGGTGGCGGCAATGCCCCAAAGCCAAACACCAAAGAAGGATGGTTTAAAATGTGTGAAGACTACCAGGCGGCGGCCATGTCTACACGCTTGGGGGTTCCGATAATTTATGGTGTGGATGCCGTGCATGGGCACAATACCTTACCTGATGCTGTCATATTTCCGCATAACATAGGACTCGGAGCCGCTGCAAACCCCGAATTAATGAACGAAATCGCAAGGGCTACTGCCAAGGAAATGATTGCAACTGGTGTGAACTGGAATTTCGCTCCCTGTGTAGCTGCTGCTAGGGATCAGAGGTGGGGAAGAACCTATGAGAGTTTTAGTGAAGACCCCAAGCTGATAAGCAAGCTTTCGGTCCCCTATATAAGGACAATGCAAGAAGAATATAAAATCGCAGCAACGGCAAAACACTATCTTGCAGATGGGGGGACGGAATGGGGAACGGGAAACGATAGCAGGGGTTTTAAAATCGATCAGGGTAACTCCCGCATAACAGAGGAAGAATTAAGGGAAATACATCTGCCAATGTATAAGGAGGCCGTGGACGCAGGTGTAAAGACAGTTATGGTATCCTTTAGCAGTTGGAGGGGGGTCAAAAGCCATGAAGATAAATATTTAATAGAGGATGTTCTAAAAGGGGAGCTTGGTTTTGAAGGTTATGTTGTATCGGATTACGAGGCTGTGCATCAGCTTAGTGGGGATGATTTGTACAGCCAGCTTGTATCCGCTGTAAATGCAGGCATAGATATGTTTATGGAACCCTCCCACTGGAAGGAATGCATAAATGATATCAAAAAGGCCGTAGATGCGGGCGATATAGCCGAGGAAAGAGTAAACGATGCAGTGAGCAGGATTTTAAAGGTAAAATTCGAGATGGATCTTTTCCAAAATCCGCTAGGACAGAGGAAACTTGCGGCTGATGAGCTTGGAAGCGAACAAAACCGCAAAGTTGCACAAAAGGCTGTAAGAGAGTCCCTAGTGCTTTTGAAAAACGAGAGGGGCGTGTTACCTTTGGGCAAGGATGCAAAAATATTTGTAACAGGTCCTGCGGCAGATGATGTAGGCGTACAATGCGGTGGTTGGACAAAAACTTGGCAAGGAGGGCAGGATACTGCTGGTAGTAGATGGGTGGAAGGTTCCACAATACTTGACGGGTTTAAAAAAATCGCCCAGGATAATGGGGGAACAATATACACCGAAGCTCAGGATATCCATAAGGCAAATGTTGCTGTGGTAGTTGTGGGGGAGAGACCCTATGCAGAAGGAGATGGGGATGATGGAAGCCTTGATTTATATTCGGGTCAAATGCTAGAAGGCAACAAAGAGGCCTTAGAGCTTGTCAAAAATGCATGGATCCCTACGGTGGTAATAATGATATCTGGAAGACCTAGAATTATAACCGAGGAAATAGAAGAATGGGATGCATTTGTAGCAGCATGGTTGCCGGGGAGCGAGGGTGCGGCGGTTGCGGATGTTTTGTATGGCGATTATGAATTTAACGGAAAACTCCCGTTTACATGGCCTTCAGATGCAAAAAAAGTTAAACCAGGGGATAGAAGCTGTTTATTTCCCTATGGTTACGGTTTTAAAACGACAGAATAATATCGGCCAATGTATAATTTATAAAGGCATAAAAAACAATAAAATAAAGGTTTTTTTTTAATGAATGTAGAATATAATAACAGGGTGGTTTCCGTTTTATTTGAATATTACATTTGTTGAAAGGTTGCTTGATTTAATTTGAATTGGATTGATAAGCTTGAACATAAATACAAGCGTTTTGCTATTTCAAATCTGACGAAGTACTTGGTCATAGGGACAGCCTTTGTTTTTATAATAAATCTTTTCAACGGCTTTAGGCAACTTACCCAGATGATGTATTTAGATCCTACTCTTGTTTTGCAGGGACAGATCTGGAGAGTTATAACCTTTATTTTCATCCCCCCAATAGATGGGATTTGGATAATACCTGCATTATACGTTTTTTATATTTTTGGGACTGCTCTCGAAAAATTCTGGGGTGACTTTAGATTTAACCTATATTATTTGATTGGGGTTTTGGCAGCAATTGCTGCGGTTTTCTTGGGGGGGGAGGCTACTTCTGAGTTTCTAAACATGTCCCTATTTTTAGCGTTTGCATATCTTTACCCAAACAGGGAAATTTTATTATTTTTCGTTTTACCTATTAAAGTTAAATACCTAGGATGGTTTAATATTGCTTTTATTGTCCTTTCAATTATTTTAAGGCCTGGGGCCAGAATAACCGCTCTTTTGTCGTTATTAAATTTCGTTATTTTTTTTGGAAGGGAAATGTATAACGATTGGTTTTTATTACATCTAAGTTCTATTCTAAAAAAACGCCGTCGTAGGAAATTTAAGGTAATAGCACCGCAGGCAAAAATAACTCAAATGATGTATACCTGTTGTGTATGCGGTAGGACCTCTAAAGAATACCCAGAACTCAAATTCTCTTATTGCTACAAATGTGGCAGTGATGTTGAATACTGCCAATATCATATCAACAACCATAATCATATCATGAAGCATTGATTTACCCTAGAAGGACAATCAAACTGCCTATCTTCTAAACAATCAAAGCCATGGCTACAGCAATATGAAAAGTTAAATAAAATGTATAAGTGGGCCGGTAGATAATGGCTCAAATATCAATTTGCGTTCCTGAAAGGAGAAAGTGAATGAAATTAGATGTAGTTCCATTGAAAGGGATTTGTAAAGAACAAGGAATCCAAAGATGCGATGGAGGATTGAGGGTTGAGGAGATATACCTTGATGGAAGACTTAAAAAGGCTGAGGAAATTGATGAGGAAGAGAAAAGTTTCGGGATTTTTATGCATTCCCTCGTGCTTAGCAATTATACCGAGGTTATGAGAGTTAACAACAAGCAGATTGATATAGCAGAGAGCGAGCAGGAAAAGGCGATTTTTTATTATGCTCAACAGAAAGGCTTTGATAAAAATTTAATTGAAAGCATTGCTCCTAAGGTAGAAGAGCTGACCTTTGAAGGCGAGGATAGCATTAAGGCATCAACACATCTTATAAATGAAAAGATTCGCATTATATCTAAGGGAACACCTGATAAATTACTAAGAAGATGCTCATACATACTTATGGATTCTAAGATTGTAGAAAGAACCAGAAAGCTTTATGGGGAGATAAACCATATATTAAGTAAAATGATTGAGCGGTGCTGTGTGGTATATGCTTTGGCCATAAAAGATATGCATAAAGCATCCAAAGATCTAAATCTAGATACTTATGTTAACGGAATGACTCTTGTTGCGCTTATTGGAATGCGGAGTATATAAACAATTATTTCTATATATTGTGAAAGACATATATTACTGATATAATCTTTATATGTAGTGGCGAACGACCCAAATAAGGAATAAGAAGACTTTTATAAGTTCTGCACCATCAAAATATTTGGATATCGCCAAATTTTGCGTACAAAGCTATCTGTGTACGCTTGTATTTTGGTGACGATACCGCTTGGTGATTACCAGTAAAGGGTGGCAAAAAGGTGTTTAAAATAGTATTGTTATTTATTAAGATTATTTTTGTTCTTATTATGTATATCTTTATTTTCGCTATAGTAAAGCTCATGCACCGTGGCACCGAGCCCACCGGTGTTGAAGAAGGGGATAAGACAGCATCAGCCTACCCCTATCTTAAACTTATAAATCGTTACGATGTAATGCAGTTTGGGATCAAGGATAGTTATAATTTGGTGGGGGATGTTCTAATAGGTAGACACAGGGATAACCATATAGCTATGGAAGATCCCTTTGTATCGGAGATTCATGCCCAAATAACCGTTGAAGGGGATACGATTTACATAACAGATTTGGGGAGTAAAAATGGTACGTTTGTAAACAGGGAAAGAATTGAGAAAAAACAGAAGGTTCTGCTGAAAAATGGGGATAGAATAAAAATTGGCCAATCGAAATTTTTCCTTGAAGGGCATGAATAAAAACTAAGCTTTTATTTACGGTCGTTATTAACAGTGAATGGAGTGCATCAAACTTGGTAAAGTTGACATTTAATAAATTATTATATTTAGTGTTACTGCTAAATGTCGCAGCTTATTCCTTTCTTTTCACAACGGATCTTTCCTGCAGCTGGGAATCCTATATTCTTGGGATTGCTGCGGTATCAATTGTATGCATAATATATATTGTAAGTGTTAGAAATGGTGCTGGAGATACATATCTTCTACTGTTAATATGTATGCTTTTAAGTATCGGTCTTTTAATGATATTAAGGCTTAGCACGGAGCTTGCAATAAAGCAAGTTGTTTGGGCTATTTTGGGAACAATTGTTTTTTTCCTCACCTATTATATGTACACTAAAATCAGAGAGTGGGACAGATTTGTATATGTGTATATTTTTCTACCGGTGGCCTTATATCTAGCCACCCTAGTTTTTGGAAAAAGCGTAAATGGGGCGTTAAACTGGATAACTATAGGAGGAATTGGTTTTCAGCCATCCGAGTTAAATAAGGTTTTATTTATTTTTTTTCTGGCAAGTTATTTCCAAGAATCGGATGACTTGTTTTTCAAAAAAATTCATCAAAATAAAAAAAGGATAGCGGTTATTAATAAAGTGTTATTGATGCTCGTTGTTTATATGAATATAGGGTTCCTTGTTATTCAAAAAGAGTTGGGGACGGCTGTTTTATTATTTTTAGTTTTTATTATCCTACTTTATGTGTTTGGCAAGGAACTGGGATTCTTTTTATTAAATTCTGCTTTGATAATTCCAGGTATTATTTTTGCCTATGTTTCCTTTTACCATGTAAGGGTAAGGGTTGAGGCCTGGGTAGATCCGTGGGCGGATATTACAGATAAGGGCTACCAAATAACTCAATCGTTGTTTGCCATTGCCTCGGGAGGGGGTTTTGGGACGGGAATAGGTATGGGAAGTCCGGGTATGATCCCTATAGTCAGTACCGATTTTATCTTTTCTGCAATTTGTGAAGAAATAGGAATGTTTGGTGGGGTGGCAATAATACTTCTGTATATGATTTTTATATACAGGGGTATCAAAATAATGCTTAGCATCAAAAACAGATTTAATCGGGTGCTGGGCTTTGGATCGATAGTAACGCTTGGATTGCAGGCATTTATTATTATTGGAGGGGTAATAAAATTAATTCCCCTGACGGGCATAACTCTCCCCTTCATTAGCTATGGGGGCAGTTCCCTTGTGGTTAGTTTTATTATTTTTGGCATTATTCAGGCCATATCGCAAACTATTTCGGCTAGCAAGGGGGATGAGCTGGATGGGTGAAGGGAAAAAAATGATTAGGGTTATGACTATTTTGTGTTTGCTTTTTTTAACTGCAATATTCTACCTTACATATATTTATTTGTTTAAAAGCAAGGAACTTGTAGCAAACAATTATAATAGGAGACAGTATAAAATCGAGGAAAACACAGTGCGGGGTAACATATATGATAGAAACGGGAATCTTTTGGCATACAGTGAAAATGATGGCGACCAGTTTAGAAGGGTTTACCCCTATGGTTTTGTATACAGTCAAGTGATTGGATATAATTCGAGGGTGTACGGCAAATCACTTATTGAATCAGCCTGCAATGATGAACTTTTAGGGCTTAGCAGGTACAAGGAAGTATTTGATATGGCCAGTGGCTTGAACTATCCCAAAAGGCAGGGGAACAACATATATTTGTCTATTGATCATGAGCTGCAGGTATTGGGGAATGAACTATTAGACGGAAAAAAGGGAGCAATCGTAGCCATTGATCCTAAAACGGGGGAGGTGCTAGCCTTGGTAAGCTGCCCAAATTTCGAGCCTGAGGCTGAAAAGTTAGAAAGAGGATGGATGGACATGGTAAATTCTTCGGATGCACCCTTTTTATCGCGGGCTACCCAGGGATTGTATGCACCAGGTTCAATTTTTAAGATAATTACCGCTGCTGCGGCCCTGGATGGGAAACTTGGGGAGAAGATTTTCAATGATGAGGGTTATGTGCTTATCGACGGTCGAAAGATCATCAATTCTGGGGAGAAATCTTACGGAAATATAGGAATAGAAAAAGCTTTTGAGGTATCTAGTAATGTGGTATATGCCCAGCTTGGGGTGGAAATCGGGGAAAGAAATTTTAAAGACATAGTAAGTAAAGCAGGGATTGGGAAAATGCAGGATTTTGATATACCGGTCAGTAAAAGCAGGTTCCCTTATGACAGCATGGACAGGGTTGATTTAGCGGAATCCGCTATCGGACAGGGACGGGTTTTAGTTACTCCTTTGCAGATGGCGATGATTACATCCGGGGTGGCTAATGGGGGTATAATGATGAAACCTTTTTTGGTAAAAGGATTGGAAGATCCTGATGGAAAGACATATAAGGGTTTAAAATCACCTGGGGGTACTAGAATAATGACCGGCAAAACGGCAGAAAAAATAAAACAGATGATGCAAGGAGTTGTAGATAACGGTACAGGACATGGTGCCGCTATTTCCGGGATTAGTGTGGCCGGCAAAACAGGAACAGCTGAAAACGAATTATCCGAGGGAAAAAAAGCCAAAGATCATTCGTGGTTTGTTGCTTTAGCACCGGTGCAAGAGCCCCAAATAGTTGTTGCCGTAATAGTTGAGCACGGGGGAGCGGGAGGCGGGGTGGCAGCTGAGATTGCAAGAGAGATAATTAAAAAGTATTTGTCGTAAATAGCAGGGTGACATCTTGCCAACCACGATAGAATACAAGTAATTATAATTTTTTAAATCACCTTTAATTTTATATTAAACGTGCTATAATCGATGTTAATATCAGTAATCTGCAATGAAATTTATACACTAGTTTGTGGAAGGCTGAAACACAGGTTTTGCAACGTATTAAGCTTATATGTATTGCAGCGTATTGATAAATAAGGTAAGGAGCAGTGGATTAATGTGAGAGTATTAATTATCGGTGCGGGCAAACTTGGATATAAGCTTGCAAGCCAGCTATCCTTTGGCGGAACACTTGTAACCGTTATGGATTCCGATTCGCAGGTATTAGAACATATTTCAGATCATCTGGATGTTATGCTTATAAAAGGGAGTGGAATGCATATTGAAATACTTGAGGAATTGGGTATACATGAGTATGATCTTGTTATAGCAGTTACAAAAAGTGATGAGACAAACATAGTTATATCTTCTATAGCCAAAAGGCTTGGATGCAAAAAAAGCATAGCAAGGGTAAGAAACCCTGAGTATTCGACACAAAGTGGTTTTATAAAAAAGACTATGGATATAGATTATATTATTAATCCCGAGCTTGCTACTGCAAACGAAATAAACAGGAATCTGCTTTACCACTATTCTTTGTACTCCGGCGATTTTGCGGAAGGAAGGATTATGATGCTTCACTTTGCGGCATCGGATCTCCCTGGATTTGTCGGAAAGAAAATAAGGGAGATTAAAAATATAAACGGTATTTTGATTGGGATTATATCAAGGGGCGGGGAAATAATAATACCCCATGGAGATAATCAGATAATGGAAGACGATATTGTATATGTCATCGGGAAGAAAGACAATATAAACCAGTTAGCTAAAATGTGTAAAACATCGGTGCAGGTTAAGTATATAAAAAGGGTAATGATACTAGGGGGGGGGAAGGATAGGGTATTATCTTGCAAAAAAGCTAATATCCCAAGGTATTTCTGTAAAAATCGTTGAGAAGGATAAGGGACGATGCGAGTACCTTTCGGAAAACTTGGATGATATTCTGGTGATATGCGGCGATGGTACGGATATTAATCTGCTTGATGAGGAAGATATTGCCTCCATGGATGCTTTTGT
>JAAZML010000040.1 GCA_012798835.1 Clostridium sp. | reverse complement strand
TGTAAGACGGTTGCTGTTCGTATGTAGAGTCAGCATTATGTTGTTGGCTGTAAGATGGTTGCTGTTCATATGTAGAGTCAGCGTTATGTTGTTGGCTGTAAGATGGCTGCTGCTTTGCATTTGAAGCAGTGTCGGGTTCTTGTGTAGGACTTTGATTTACACTATTTTGTGCAACAGGGTTACCGCAGTAATTACAAAACTTGACAGATGGTGCTAGTTTACTTCCACATTTGGTACAATACATAGTATTCCCTACTTTCCCTTATTAGATTTTTTAATATTTATAATATGCATAATTGCCCCTAAAGTTTATATTCAATATCACTTATACTATATTTTGTAGAAATAGTCAATCCAATCATTGACAATATTTGATTTTGGGTATCTAGATAATTTTATGCCAGGACTAAAGTTTTTTGATTTTGCCAAAAACATTGTGAAGAAAAATCTTTTATCATTACAATATAAGTATTTAGCAAGATTAAAATATACTCAAGTACTAGAATATAGTTTTTCGTTATGGTATAATATGAACATCAATCTTAGGGAATTTGTGGTAATGATATGTTCGAAGGATTTTTGCCCCGCGCCGCAATTTACCTGAATGAGGTTTCTAGCGGTAGATATAGAATAACAAGCCATGCGGGGGATTATTCTACATTCTACAAGTATTATAAAAAGCAAAGAGAAATGGGAGGGCTGATTAGTGCATTGTGGTCAATGTGGGCAACGAATATATGAAGGTGATATTTTATGTCACAGTTGCGGAGCACCTGTGCAAAGGGGAAAAACGAATATAGCTAAGACAGCGCAAGCGGTTATACCTAAAGAAAAGCAGATAAATATACAACAACATGCTAAAGCAAAGAAGAAAATTTATTGGGGTTTGGTGGCTATTGTATTCGTCTTGAATCTGGTTTACTACGCAATTTATCTGGCGGTGCGTACTGCTACCAATTTATCATCTAGACCTACTTCTCTTATCGGGATATCACTGTTGTTATTTATAGTAGTTGTTCTCGGGGTAGTGCATTTATATTTTAGGCGAAAGCTTTTTGTTCATGACGGAGCGAGTATACTGATAAATCATTTGATTGCGGCTGGGATATTGGCTGTCATTGGTACGATAGCCGCTACAATCTTTGCCCTTTGGTTAAGTCAAGGTCTTCTAGGGTTACTTGTATTGTTCGGGGTATTTTTTATACCTTTTCCAGCTATAAGCAGTGTTCTTATATCGACCTTAATATTCGTGGAGACAATTATATATTTCGCCATTGCAAAAAAGAGGACTCAAAGGCTCAATTAAGGGAATTAATAAATAAGCGATGGCTTTAAAACCATCGCTCCATCATAACTATTATCCAGCAATACTTATTGTTTTAAGCATTTTCAGCACTGCATCATTGGTAAATTTATTGTAGGTTGGCAGTGACTTTGAGTAGAATGATAAAACCATATCTTTCTCCTCTGATACCAGAATGTGGAGTCTGCCGTGGGTTTTGCCGCCTGGAAAAGTAAAGTCAACAGTGGCGTAATAGATATCATCTTTTAAAATACTGAATTCTTCACTGCCGCCAGTTAAGGATACCAGCGAAGTTTCTGACATTATATCCAGTGCAATATGGTATGTATCATAAACCCTTTTCTTGCCCTCCGTTGTGCTAAAATCGATATCACTTTGTGACAGGGTTTGCTTATCAAAAGGGGCAAATATAGATCCGAGCAAAGAAAGAACCAATTCTTCCGGATTATTGGATGACTCATCTACCTTCCATATGGAAGTGTACTCCAACTCGTAACCGTTCCCGTAAAGTGTTTTAGTACCTCCAATCCCGATAAGAAGCAAAGAAGATAACAGTGTAAATATTAAAGATAGTGAAACGCCTGTAATACCTAACGCTATCCCTGCTTTTGATTTGCCTGTTTTGGGTTTCGTTTTCGCCCCCAAAAAGATGGCAATAACCCCAAGGATCAGTGGAGGCAGACAGGTTATTGAAAGTGGAATTGAAACTATCCCACAAATTAGGGAAGCTAGCCCTTTATTTTTCTCAGTGTTATTTACATTTTCTTCTGGGGTAGCAGTGTTATAATTTTGTGTACTTTGCTGTATTACATTTTCGTTTATATTGCTTTGGGCAACGGCATGGCCGCAATTGCCACAGAAGCCGGAAGATGGCTCCAACTTACTTCCACATTCACTACAATACATAGTATTCCCCACTCTCTTTTATTTAATTTTCCGCAATGATGTGCATGATTACCTCTAAAGCTTTTATTTAACACTATTTATACCATGATATATGGGAAAAGTCAATCCAAATGGTGGCAAAACTTAGTGTGTTTTTGCAATGGGGACATTTGTTTAAAAATTCTATTAACCCAAATGCCCAAAATGACGATAAATTAATTGAGTAGCGAAGGAGGGCGTTTTGTAACCCCGCGGGGTAAAACGGCGCCTTTGTCCTACCAATGGGGGAATGGATACCCCCAAATCAAAAATCAAGGAGGAGTTTATATGAGAATCAACAACAACCTGATTGCGATGAACACCCACAGGCAGTTGGGGATCGCCAACACAGGCGGAGCGAAATCGATGGAGAAGTTGTCATCGGGCTACAGAATCAACAGAGCCGGTGACGATGCGGCAGGTCTTTCCATCTCGGAGAAGATGAGAGCGCAGATAAGAGGACTTGATATGGCATCAAAGAACGCGCAGGACGGGATATCCCTTATCCAAACGGCGGAGGGTGCGTTGAATGAATCCCATGCTATTTTGCAAAGAATGAGGGAGCTGGCAGTACAGTCGGCAAATGACACCAACGTTGAAGTGGATAGAGGATCGCTTCAATCGGAGATAGATCAGCTTGCGGAAGAGTTGACGAGAATTGCGGATAATACGGAATTTAATACCCAAAAGCTTTTGGATGGTACCTTTAAGGATGCAAAATTCCATATAGGTGCCAACAGCGGCCAGAACATAGGTTTATCCATTGACAATATGGATGCGTTTAAGCTTAATGTAGGGCAGAAGTTAGTGGCTGACAGCGATAATCTACTTTCTTCTGCAGGTAGCACTGTTACTGTTGCAAAATTCTTTACGGCGGGAGCGGTGGTTGATGCAAATGTAAATACCGCAGCGGCAGTCGCCGGATATTACGTTACCACGGGGGATAATGCCGGAAGCCTTTTCCGTGCTGCGACTGCTGCTCTCACAGCCGGCACAACTGCAGTCTTTGGCCTTAGTGTGAGCGACCAAAAGCTTGCAGATGGAGCCATTACTACAATCAATAACGCTTTAGAAACGGTATCGGCCGAAAGATCAAAGCTTGGTGCATACCAAAACAGGCTCGAACACACCATCAGTAACCTAGACAGCGTATCCGAAAACCTCCAGGCATCCGAATCAAGAATCAGAGATGTGGATATGGCAAAGGAAATGATGGAGTTTACCAAGCAGAACATCCTGCAGCAGGCAGCAACAGCCATGCTTGCCCAAGCAAACCAGGCACCGCAGACGGTACTCCAGCTGTTAAGATAACAGCAATTCAAGGACAACAAAAGGGTCGGGGAAAATTTTTCCTCGGCTCTTTTTCTAATTGGCCTAAAGAATATATAAAAAAGGCCGATATATAGCATATAGAATTCGGATATAGGGGGGAAGTCCGTGAACAGCGTACTTTTGCAGAACAATCTAAAGATCCTTAAATTTTACGGCTATGATGAGGAACTGCTAAAAGCCCCGGTGCTTGATATTGAAAAGAGTAAGCAAGGGTATAATAACATACATTATCAAATTGGGGATGAAGGCAAGGTATATATCCACAGCCAATACAATATGGAAAGAGAACTTGAGATGCTCGAAAAACCCCTTGATATAGAAAAAAGGGATGCAGTTTATATTGTATACGGTCTGGGACTTGGCTATCATATAAAAAGTCTTAGAGAAAAGGTCAGTCCAAAGAGTTTGATATTTGTAATAGAAAAAAATGCGGACATTATTTCTACGTTTATGCAAACACAGGACTTTTCACAAATCGCAGGAAGGAATATAATGTTTTTATTTGGGACTGACGAAGAAATTATAACAGGATTTAACGATAAAATTTTTTCCATTGATGTGATATCGCTTTTTGGAAATCTTACAAATGTAATCCTTCCGTCATATCATTCTATATACAAAAACTGGATAAGCCTAATCCAAGACAGGATAATGGATACAATCCGCCATGCCTTTTTCATGTTGGGTAATGATATGGAAGATACCATAATCGGGATTCAAAACAATCTGGAAAATATAGATGAGGTATTAAAAAGCCCTAGCATAAGGAATTTTAAAGATTCTTATACAGATATCCCCCTTTTTATTATATCGGCGGGACCATCCTTAGATAAAAACGTGGAGGAGCTTAAAAATGCCTGGGGCAAATCATTAATTATAGCTACGGATGCGGTTTTGTCCACCCTAAAAAAACACGAAATAACACCGGATGGGGTTGTGAGCATTGAACGCGTAATTATGTTATACGAAAAATTTTACAAAGGTAAAGAATTGGATCCCGAAACCGTTTTTATTGGTCCGCCTGTTGTGAGATCCGAGGTTTTTGCCACTCTAAAGAATAATAAAAAACTGGTATGCTTAAAAGAGGGAGAAAGAATAAATGAATGGTTAAACGATATTGTAGGAGATGAAAGAACCCTTTTAATGGGTACTTCATGTGCCCATATTGCTTTTTCCTTCGGAAGATATATAGGTGCAAATCCGATAGTCTTTGTGGGACAGGATTTGGCGTATACAAAAGACGGCGTTACCCATTCGGGTGATGTTGAAGTAAAAAAGAAGGTAGATACAAAAGAGGATAAAAACATTGATTATGTAAAAGATTATGATGGAAATTTATTGCCGACAAGCAGGGCCTTCAAGCAATTTTTAGTTTGGTATGAGCTCCAAATAGCAAAAAGCGGGGGCGATAGGGAATATATCGATGCTACAGAAGGTGGGGCAAACATCAAAGGTACAAAACAAATGACACTTAAAAAAACGATTGAAAGTTATTGTGGGGATGCAGTAACACCGCTTCATAAAAAGGTCTTTATGCAGGAAATTGACTCGGACAAGTATGGCGAAATAATCAAAAAAATACGGGAGTTAATGGATGAGTTCGATGAAATAAAAAAGGAATCTGAAGCACAAATAATTAGGCTGGATAAATTGCAAACAAAGATAATAAGGGATAAGAAAACACTTGCATTAAAGGATAAGGAAAAAATAATAAAAGCCATAAATCAAGTTAAAGCAGTAGAAAATCTTCTTATAAAAAACCATTTTGCGAGAAATTTATTCCAGGGTCCGTTTGTAACAGCGGCTTCTAGGATTCGGATGCTGGGCAACAGCCTAGAAGATGAAAACCTAAAGGAAAATGTCATAATCCAAAGGAGGATGGTTGAATCCTTCTTTGTGGGGTGCTGCAGTGTTATAAAAGTGTTGGACGATATTCTTCAAAGGATGGAGAAGGAACAGGAGGATAGACAATGAATGAACATGAGACACTTGTAATTGAGACGATAGACGAAATAAACGTTTATTTGCCTAAAATGATAAAGGGCATAGGTGATTTTATCGGGTTTGGGGCAGAAAATGGCGACTCTAAAAAGCTTTTGGCGGATATTTTTGAGGGTCTTGATTGGATCGCCCGTGCGGTTTCCCTGACTAATAAGTTTAGACCGGGCAAGATGTGCGAGTACGAACTTATAGACAAGCTCCCCGAGCTTATTCAGGCGTATGAAAATAGCGATTATGTTTTGATCGGAGATATTTTAGATTATGAAATAAGACCGGTTTTGGAAAAATGGGTAAATCAAATGCATTAGAGATCGGATGCATTATGGATGGCACTTTTGGGGAAGCAAAATGCAAATATTCAGCCGGGGTTGAGTATTTGAAGGATTCCGACAAAACCAAGGGAGCTTTGATTTCCTATATTCAAATTATTTTGAGGTGAATTCCATGGGGATTGCAGAATTTTTTGAAAATAAAAAAGTCCTTATAATTGGCGGTACGGGTACTGTGGGGAGCGGAATTGCCAAAACCTTGTTAAAGGGTAATGTCCACACGGTAAGGGTTTTGAGCCGCGACGAATACAAGCAATATATTATGATGCAGGAAATGGATGGCATTAAGAATATAAGATTTTTGATAGGGGATGTGAGGGATAAAGAAAGAATCGAAAGGGCGATGGAGGATATAGATATTGTATTTCACATTGCCGCCATGAAGCATGTCCCTTCATGTGAATATAACCCTATGGAGGCGGTAAAAACCAATGTCATAGGTACCCAAAATGTTATTGCAGCGGCAATTAACAATGATGTAGAAAAGGTAATTTTAACATCCACGGATAAAACCATAAATCCTACAAATACCTATGGGGCGACAAAACTTTTGGCGGAAAGGCTTATTGTGTCTGCTAACTACTACAAGGGTTCAAGCAGAACGATTTTTTCGGCTGTAAGGTTTGGGAATATAATAGGTTCTAGGGGTTCGGTTATACCATTGTTTAAAAAGCAGATTATTGAGAAAAGTGAAATTACTGTAACCAATTCAAAAATGACAAGATTTATGATGACCCTTTCACAAGCGGTGGATTTGACCGTTGAGGCATGCACAAAGGCTGGGGGAGGGGAAATTTTTGTTTTAAAAATGCCCGTCATAAACCTTGGCGACTTGGTGAGCATTGCTATCGAAGAGGTTTCAAGAAAATATAATATAGAGCGTGAAAAGATCGGGATAAGGGAGATTGGGCTAAGACCCGGGGAAAAACTTTACGAAGAATTGATGACTTGCGAGGAAGGTAAAAATGCTATTGAATTGGAGAATATGTTTGTTATACCCTCAATTTACTCAAATGAATTAAACGGGGATTATGAAGGCGTATGCGAAGGAAGGATAAAGAATTACTCTTCCCACGACCAGGTTCCCTTGACAAGGGAGGAATTGGGGAAGCTTATAGCGAAAAACATGATAATATAGGCTGGAATATTAAAGGCAGGTATCCAAGGTAATGAATTATTAATGATGTGGGAGGGGCGTATGAAAATAGGGGCAATTGTCCAAACGAGGATGGGATCAACACGGTTGCCGGGGAAGGTTATGCTTGATTTATGCGGTAAACCAGTTACAAGGCACGTGATAGAAAGACTGAAGAATTCAAGTTTTTTGGATGAAATAATCATTGCTACAACCACATTAAAACGTGATGGGGTCATAGCAGAGCAAGCAGAAAAAGGTGGAGTAAAATGGTTTTGCGGCAGCGAGGATGATGTGTTGTCGAGATATTATTATGCAGCTAGAGAAAATGCTCTTGACATAGTTGTGCGTATAACCTCTGATTGTCCCTTGATAGATCCTGGAATACTTGATGATGTAATCGATGTTTTTGTAAATAATAATTATATCTTGGTAACAAATGCGGGGAATGATTTGGCACAAAGGACTTTTCCAAGGGGACTGGATGTAGAGGTGTTTTCTTTTAATGCATTGGAAGATGCCTTCAATAATGGCCAAAAAAGCTACCACAGGGAACACGTTACTCCTTATCTTTACGAGACATATCCAAAAAACATTTATTATTTTAAAAATGATATTGATTACTCCAATTATAGATGGACTTTAGATACCGAAGAGGATTATGAATTAATCAGTATGGTTTATGAAAGATTGTATAATAAATATGGGGATGGATTTGGCATGGCCGAAATTTTGGAACTTATGAAATCAGAACCCAAATTGGGTAGAATCAACGCCCATGTCCAGCAGAAGCAATTAATATGATGGTGCAAAAATTTGATGGGGGTGGAGATTTTGCAGGATTATATACCGTACGAAAAAATAGTTGACTATTTGGATGTTGCTGAGGAAGATATCCTCTTTGTGGGGTCGGACATAACCCTGCTGGGGTTAAGTGCACATTACAATGGCGAAAAATTCGATCC
Organism: Clostridium sp.; assembly: GCA_012798835.1. GTDB lineage: Bacteria > Bacillota > Clostridia > Acetivibrionales > Acetivibrionaceae > Hungateiclostridium. The sequence goes on along the minus strand of JAAZML010000040.1, from coordinate 12,979 downwards.
TAATAAATTCATAGACAGTATGATAAGGAAGGTTGGGAGCGGTGGAACGGTTCTGTTCCCGACATACAATTGGGGGTTTTGCAAAGGTGAAACGTTCGATTATAAAAATACGGTTTCAAAAACTGGCTCATTAAGCGTTGAGGCCTTAAAAAGAAAGGATTTTATTCGCACTAAACACCCCATATATTCCTATGCTGTCTGGGGCAAAGACAGCGAAAAGTTATATAACATGGACAATATCAGCTCGTTTGGAGACGACTCTCCGTTTTCTTATATGAGGAAGAATAATGCAAAAATGCTTATCATTGGGGTTCCGTATGATCACTCATTCACATTTATGCATCATGTAGAAGAAATGGAAAATGTCCCTTACAGATACATGAAAGACTTCACGGCATATTATGTTGATGGATGTGGCAAAAGGAGCATGAGGACATATTCCATGTATGTTAGGAATCTTGAAATGGGGGTCATAACCCAATTTAAGTTGGATGAGGATATGAAAAAGGATGGGGCATCTTTGCATTATACGATTAACAACGTTGAATTTATTTTAATTGATCTTAGCAGGGCGTATGAAGTAATACGCAGGGATATTATAAATAATGGCGGAAGGGGATTATACGGAATAGAGAAGGCGGGTGAATAAAATGATATCGAAGGATTCGGATACGCAAAATATAGGGGAGAATATGTATTCTCTGCTTAAAAAAATGTTCCCTATATGTCGTAGTATTACAGGGGATGGAGTGAGGGAGACATTGGGAATTATTCGAGAGAACATACCGATTGAGGTATACGAGGTTCCCACAGGTACAAAGGTCTTTGATTGGGAAATACCCCAAGAATGGAACATAAAAGATGCGTACATATTGGATGAGTACAATAAAAAAATTGTAGATTTCAAGGAAAACAATCTTCATGTTGTCGGGTACTCCGCACCAATTGACATGGTGCTTAATTTAGAGGAACTTCAGCCACATTTGTTTTCGAGCGAGGAACAACCGGATGCTATTCCGTATATAACGTCATATTATAAGAAACGCTGGGGTTTTTGCTTAACACATAACCAAAGACGAGAACTGAAGGAAGGGAAATATAGGGTTTTCATCGACAGCAACCTAGAAGATGGGTATCTGACTTACGCCGACTTGATTATACCGGGAAAGTCAAAAAAAGAGGTGTTTTTATCGACATATATATGTCACCCGTCTATGGCAAATAATGAACTGTCAGGGCCTGTGTTGCTTACCTATTTGGCAAAATGGATTGCCCAAAAACCGCGGAAATATACATACAGGTTAGTTTTTGTCCCAGAGACGATAGGTTCTCTTACTTATTTAAGTAGAAATTATGAGGCCATGAAGGGAAACGTTATTGCCGGATATAATATAACTTGTGTCGGGGATAATAATGAGTTTTCCTTTTTGCCCTCAAGGTATGCCGATACCTATTCCGATAGGGTGGCGTTAAACATTTTAAAACACAATCAACCAAATTTCAAAGAATACTCCTATCTTGATAGAGGAAGCGATGAACGGCAATATTGTAGCCCCGGAATTGATTTGCCGATAGCCAGCATAATGAGAACAAAGTATGGACAATATCCGGAATATCATACATCCCTTGATAACTTAGAATTTGTTTGTCCTGCGGGGTTAGAGGGAAGCCTGGGGATATACAAAGAATGTATAGAGTTGATAGAGAGAAATAATAAATATAGAGTCAGATGCCTTGGTGAGCCACAGCTTGGGAAAAGGGGTTTATATCCCACCCTCAGCATGAAAGGTTCAGGGGCGGATGTAAGGGATATGATGAATTTTATCGCATATGCAGATGGGAAAAATGATTTGCTGGACATAAGTGATATTATAGGTATTCCTATTAGACGGATGTATCCAATTATCGAAAAACTTTTGGAGAATGATTTGCTAGATGTATAGGTTGTCGGTGCATGATCCAAGGAGAATAAGGTTTATTAATGTTTTTGAGCAAGTAATAATAAAATAGGGGCTGATTTGAATGGAAGAACTTATAATACTGGTATCTGAAATACTAAACCTTGATAAAAAGGATATAAGCCTTGATACAGAGAGGGAGAATACGCCTTCGTGGGATTCATTGAACCATATCAGACTGATTGCGGAGGCAGAGGAAAGACTTAACATCAGGATACCCTTCGAAAGTGTGCCAAACATTAGAAAAATAGGGGATTTTCTCGATTATATCAAGGAGTGATATGTTTGAAACTTTCTATATTATCGAACATAAACGTGGATTCCCTTATAAACAAAATATCAATGGAATACGAAGTCTATCAAACGGAAGGATATGGGGTGTGGCTACAGGAGATAACCAACCCTAATTCCGGGTTATATGCCTTTAGGCCGGAAACTGTGTTTATTATAGTAGATGGGGAAGAGATATTTAAAGGTTTGGGTGTAGAAACTGGGCTTGAAAAAACAATAAAATATATCAAAGAAGCAGCAGATAGCAACCCAGAGATCACCTTTTTTATAAGCGATATTGATATATGGCAGGAAGAGATTAGAAGCGCTAAATCCCCCTCGGTTGGGGAGGAATATGAAAGGTTATGGGGAGAAGGGCTCCATAGGCTGAGTGAACAGTGTAAAAATGTTTATATTTTTGGTTTGAAGGCTATTATACAAATTATTGGGAGAGAACAGTTTTATTCCCGGAAATTGTGGTACCTGGGCGGTATAAAATTTACGATGAAAGCAGAGCGATTGTTGGAGCAACAAATAAAAAGGTATATTAATTCATTGAGGGGTATAAAGAAAAAATGTTTGATCTTAGATTTAGATAATACCCTTTGGGGGGGAATTGTTGGGGAGGATGGGCTAGAAGGCATAGAACTTTCAGACTACAAAGAAGGGGCCAGATATAAAGACTTCCCAAAAAGGCTCAAGGAGATAAAAGGACTCGGGGTAATCCTTGCGGTGGTTTCAAAAAACAATTATGAGGATGCTATAAAGGTATTTAGAGAGCATGACCATATGGTTTTGGCGGAGAACGACTTTGTCGGGTTAAAAATAAACTGGGATCTGAAATCAAATAATATAAGAGCATTATCGGAGGAACTGAACATTGGACTTGATTCTTTTGTATTTATTGACGATAACCCAGTAGAAAGGGAAAGCGTCAAACGAGAACTGCCCCAAGTGGCAGTCCCGGATTTTCCGGAAGATACATCCATGTTATCGGATTTTGCATTGGAAGTCTACAATAGCTATTTTTACACGCTTGATGTGACCGATGAGGATATAGCAAAAACAAAAATATATCGGGAAAATGTAAAAAGGAAGAACGCACAAAGAACCAGTGCCTCATACGAAGAATTTTTAAAATCGCTGGATACTAAAATAAAAATAAAAAAGATAGAGCCTGGGGATATTCGAAGAGTTACGCAGCTCGTACAAAAAACCAACCAATTTAATTTGACTACCAAAAGATATAGCGAACAAGAGCTTTTAGAAATGATAGGACAAAACAATATAATGGGGTTTGCAGCGTATGTCAGTGATAAATTTGGGGATAATGGATTGGTTTGTGTGGCAATATTAAGGTGTAAATCAGATGATGTTGCGGAATTGGATACATTTTTATTAAGTTGCAGGGTTATGGGAAGGTTTATAGAGGATCAAATAATAAGTTATATTGAGAGTTTTTGCAAGGGTAAGGGCTACAAAAAACTTATTGGACATTATATACCAACTAAAAGGAATGCACCAGCCAAAGGACTATTTGACAGGTTGGGATATTCATTAACAGATGGGGGTAGTGAGTCCGGGGAAGAATATGCTTTAGATTTGGGGAAATCAGACAGTCCCCCTAGAAAAAAATTTGGCGAGATGGTGATAATATGAGAATACATCATTTGGGTTATGCGGTAAAAGATATGGAATTATCTATTCGTAAATTTATAGATCTTGGCTATAAGAAGACCGGCGAGATAACGCATGATAAGAGAAGAAATATCCTAATCCAATTCATGGAGAACGGGAATTATCGTATTGAATTAATAGCAACGTTTGAGGGTAGTTCGCAAATCGACAGTATTATTGCTAAGATGGGCAATACCCCATACCACATATGCTACAGTGTTAAAGATATGGGCGAGGCGATAGGTAATCTTAAAAACAGCGGTTATGCTTTGGTAGAGAAACCGACCTGCGCAGTGGCTTTTGGCTCAAAGAAGGTTGCTTTTTTATACAGCAAGCATATGGGTATAATTGAATTACTTGAATGCAATATCTGAATTTTTTAAGCTTTCACCAGATGGGGTATAATGGAGAGAGTAATTTTAGCCTTGGGATGGGATGGTGAAACTAATTGCCTATTACTTTTAGAAATGTACAGGAAGAGGATTGTAATTTGTTGTTTGAATGGCGTAATGATGAAGGGGTAAGGAAGATGTTCTTTAACTCAAATCTTATTTTATATAAAGATCATAAGGATTGGTTTTGTGATAGAATACATTCTGATTTTGCCCAGATGTTTATTGTGTTACTCGAAGGAGAACCTATAGGGCAGATAAGGATTGATATAGAAAACGAAAATGGGATAATTAGCTTTAGCATTGCACATAATTACAGGGGAAATGGATATGGGTGCAGGATACTTACTAAAATTCTAGATGTGGTAAAGGATAAAAGGATAAAAGGATAAAAAGATTGATTGGAAAGGTACAAAACTACAATATACAATCCCGAAAGGCATTTGAAAAGGCGGGATACAAGCGGCTTGATAAGGGGAAATATACTGAATATTACAGGGAAATTTAAAATGTTAGTATGTTCGGGAGGATAAAGGATGCTGAGAAGTATAAAATTTGGTAATAGGCAAATCGGGGAAGGTCACCCATGTTATATAATTGCAGAAATGTCTGCAAACCATGCAGGAGATCTTGACAGGGCGATTCAAATAATACATAAGGCCAAAGAATCCGGTGCGGATTGCATAAAAATACAAACGTACACTCCCGACACTATGACGATAAACTGCGACAAAGATTACTTTTATATTGGCGGTGGTACTTGGGAAGGAGAAAACCTATACAACCTTTATCAAAGGGCAAGCACTCCATGGGATTGGCATAAAAAATTAAAGGAGGAAGCAGAAAGGATAGGAATTGATTTTTTATCGACTCCATTTGATAAAACGGCTGTAGATTTTCTAGAAGATCTAGGGGTGGAATTTTATAAAATAGCATCCTTCGAGATTACTGATATTCCCCTAATAAGATATATTGCATCAAAGAAGAAACCCATTATAATGTCTACAGGTATGGCGACGCTAGGGGAAATTGAGGGAGCGGTGAAGACTGCTAAATCCCAGGGCAATACCAATTTTTGCATTCTGAAGTGTTCCAGTGCCTATCCGGCGCTAGTTGATGATCTGAATCTCATAACGATAAGGAACCTAGCAGAGACTTTTGGGGTGCCCGTTGGCTTTTCAGATCATTCATTAGGATCCGTAGGAACCATTACTGCTATTGCGATGGGAGCGAAGGTAATAGAGAAACATTTTTGCCTTAGTAGGGATGTGAAAAGTCCTGATGCGTGTTTTTCTATGGAGCCAAAAGAATTTAAATGCATGGTACAAGATATAAGATTGTCTGAAAAGGCTATTGGTACGGTTAACTACGGTATTTCCCAGCGGGAAGAAACTAGCCGCATCTTTAGGAGATCTATATTTGTTACAGCGGACATTAAAAAGAACGAATATTTTACCGAAAAAAATATAAGAGTGATAAGGCCTGCCCACGGAATTGCACCTAAATATTATAGTAATATATTGGGTAAAAAAGCAACGAGGGATATAGGATACGGTACACCCTTAGAATGGGCTATGATTGAATAAATAAAATTTATTTGGAGATGGGAAGCACCATACAGTTTAATACTTAATTTTTGTTTATCGCATAAATATGCATTTTGGGGTTGACTCCCATATCAAAAATCTTGGGAAGGCGGATTATTGTGAGGATATTATTTATAGGTGGGAGCGAGCTGGGAAAAATAGCTTTAGAATCGATGGTAGTGAAGGAAAGAAACATTATGGGGGTAGTTACAACCCGTAATGAAAGCCAATGGTACAAAGGGCCGGATATAATAGCTCACAAATATGGTATTCCTTTATATGGGCAAGTAGACGTTAATGATATTAACTTTATTAACACACTTAAAGAATTGTCACCAGACATAATCGCAGTTGTAAATTTTGATCAAATATTAAAATCAGAAGTAATAGGGATCCCTAAAACAGCATGTTTAAATACTCATGCTTCATTATTGCCTGCCTATAGGGGGAGGGCCCCCTTAAATTGGGCTATCATAAATGGTGAAAAGGAAACAGGGGTTACGGTACATTATATTAATGAAGGTATTGATACTGGAGATATAATAATACAAAAAAAAGTTGAGATTAAGGAAGACGATTACGTGGGTGATGTATTAGAAAGGGTTAGGGAAATATATTCATATATTGTGGATGGTGCTATAGAATTAATCGAAAACGGTAGAGTCCTACCTAGAAAACAGGATCTATCAAAAGGTAGTTATTATCCCAAAAGAAGTCCAGCAGACGGCCAAATAAGCTGGCAAAAAACCGTATCTGAAATATACAACCTTGTAAGGGCAATCTCAAGACCCTACCCTGGAGCATATACATATTGTAACAATAAAAAATTACTTTTATGGAAAGCAAAAATCCATAAAAGTACTAATGTGGTTGGCGGAGGGGAAAATGCGGAGATCATAGATATAGACAGCGACAGGATTTTAGTAAAGGCAAGGGGGGGATATTTAGAGATTTTAGAATACGAATATCCAGGGGAAATAAGGTGTGGGGATTTATTAAAGTACTATAAGGATGATTAACATGCTAAACGTAGGGATTAGAGTAGATGGCGGAATCAATATCGGAATGGGGCATGTAATGCGTTGCCTTTCGCTGGCAAAAGCCTTCAGGGGTATGGGAGCGAAGGTATACTTTTTAAGTCGGTTTGAGCTGGGTAACTCAAAAATAGGCCGCGAGGGCTTTGAGGTTCTCAAAATGCCCATCTACGAAGAAGAAAACCCCAAAGGTTTTTCTTATGGGGATACTATATGGCTCCGGGAGGATGCGAGAAATATAATTGATAAAATCGGGAAATTTGATTTAGATGTTCTTATTATTGATTCTTACAACGTCACCGAAAGTTTCTTTCTGGAATTGGGATCACATATAAAAAAGTTATGCTATATCGACGATATGAATAGCTTTTTATACCCTGTGGATGTTTTGATAAATGGAAACATTACTGCATTGTCTATGGGGTATAGGAGATATAAAAAAGATGAGACTATGCTTTTGGGCATAAAATACAATTTGATCAGGGAAGAATTCAAGGGGTTGGATACAAAAAAAACAAGCAAATGTGTAAAGGAAATAATGATAACAATGGGGGGAGCAGATCCCTTAGGATTGAGTTTAAGATTTTCTAAATTAATTGCAACAGATATCAGATTTCGGGATGTAACGGTTAATGTGATTGTTGGGAATGGTTTTGTTAATAAATCGGATCTAAAGCAGGTACAGAGAGTGAACGCAAACGTTATACTACACGAAAATATTGGGAAGATGTCTGAAATAATGTTGAGATCCGATGTGGCTATATCTTCCGCCGGGAGTACATTATACGAGCTATGTGCTTGCGGCACACCTACATTATCAGTTATAGTTGCGGATAATCAGGAAAGAAACGCCAACATGTTATCAGACGAGGGATACATAAGTAACCTAGGTTGGTATAATCAGCTTTCCGATTCTAAGATGCTAAAATGCTTAAAGCTTTTGTGCGATAACTACCAAAAAAGATTGTCTTTAAGCCAAAAGATGAGAGAACTGGTTGATGGTAAAGGAGCAAATCGTGTGGCCAGGAAAATAAGTAAACTGTGTTTATAAATATTTCATTATTCACATGTTTTTAAATACTTTTTTGCAAGGAGAAGACACATGGATAAAAGCAAAAGGTTTATTCCTTATGGGCGGCAGTGGATAGACGAGGATGACATAAATGCTGTGGTAGAGGTATTGGAAAGTGATTACCTGACGACGGGACCTAAAATAGAAGAATTTGAAATGGGGCTTACAAAATATACGGGAGCAAAATATGCTGTGGTTATGTCAAGTGGCACCGCAGCACTCCATGCAGCATGTTTTGCAGCAGGGTTAAAGGAGGGGGACGAGGTCATTACCACCCCTATTACCTTTGCTGCTTCCGCCAATTGTATTTTGTATATGGGGGCGAAACCCGTGTTTGCCGATATTGATCCTAGAACATACAATATTTCTCCGGACGACATAAGAAATAAAGTTACAAAAAAGACGAAGGCAATTATACCGGTGCATTTTACGGGACAGCCCTGTGATATGGATGAAATACTAAAGATTGCAAAGGAATATAATCTCAAGATAATTGAAGACGCGGCCCATGCTATAGGCGCAAAATACAGGGGTAAAAAAATTGGCAGTATCGGCGATATGACTACTTTCAGCTTTCATCCCGTAAAGCATATAACGGCTGGGGAGGGCGGAGCAGTCGTAACAAACGATAAAAAGTTGTTCCGAAAATTAATGCTTTTTAGAACCCATGGCATAACAAGGCAAAGGAATGATCTAATCGGGTATGGGGGCAAATGGTATTACGAACAGCAATGTTTGGGATATAATTATCGGATGACCGATATACAAGCGGCATTAGGGGTTAGTCAATTGAAAAAGGCAGACAGGTTTCTTGGTATAAGAAAAGCATATATAAAGATGTACAACGAAGCATTTGCCAAAGCAGGGGAGATAGAAATACCCTACCAGTTAGATGGAGCAGACTCGTCATGGCATTTGTACATTATAAAGCTTAGGCTGGAGAGTTTGGATTGCAGCAGAGAACAAATATTTGAGGAACTTGGGGAATGTGGGATAGGCGTAAACGTCCATTATATTCCTGTGTATTACCATCCACACTACAAAAAGTATGGATACCAAAAGGGTCTATGTCCGAATGCGGAGGAGTTTTATGAGAGAATAATAACTCTTCCTTTATTTCCGAAGATGGATAAGGAAGATGTTTCATACGTAATATCCAAAGTTCTAGACATAATTCAAAAACACACAAAATAAGGAGGGGAAAAGGTCTTGAATATACTGGTGACAGGCGGGGCAGGATTTATCGGGCGATGGGTAGTCAAAAGACTTTTGGAGGATGGACACAAGTTATGGGTTATGGATGATCTTTCAAATGGCCTAAAATCAAATATTAATGATTTTTTCAATAAACCCAATTTTATTGAATTTATCGAAGGAGATATAAAAGATATTCCCACCCTTGAACGGATTTTTCAAAACAAATTCGAGATATGCTACCATTTAGCGGCAAGCATTAATGTCCAGGATAGTATTAATGATCCGAACACGACATTTCAAAATGATGTGGTGGGTACCTTTAACGTATTGGAACAGTGCAAAAAACACAATACAAAAATGGTATTTATGAGTACCTGCATGGTGTACGATAGGGCAACAGGCATGATGGGTATAACGGAGGAACATCCGATAAAGCCAGCCTCCCCTTATGCGGGAAGTAAAATTGCAGGGGAAAATATGGTGCTTTCCTATTGGTATGCATATAAACTTCCGGTAGTGGTTATAAGACCCTTTAATACTTATGGACCTATGCAAAAATCGGGTGGAGAAGGCGGAGTTGTTTCAATTTTTATTGAACAAAATCTTAAAAATCTTAACCTTAATATATATGGGGACGGTACCCAGACACGGGATCTTCTTTATGTTGAGGATTGTGCAAAATTCACTGCTATGGCGGGATATTCCGATAACGTAAACGGAATGATAATCAATGCCGGGTCAGGCCGTGATATAAGCATAAATGAGCTGGCAAGCTTAATAGCGGGAGATAAGGATAAAATAAGGCATGTACCCCATATACACCCCCAAAGCGAGATTTCAAAACTTTTATGTGACTATAAAAGGGCGAAAAGACTTCTGGGTTGGGTGCCGCAGGTTAGCTTGGAAGAGGGAATTGGAAGGACAAGGGAATGGCTTAAAAAGGAGATAGGGATGATGGAGGAATTGGGGTAATACTTGCGGTGGTTTCAAAAAACAATTATGAGGATGCTATAAAGGTATTTAGAGAGCATGATCATAATGTAATATTGTTTGGGGCAAGCAGTGGAGGCGAAGGATTTATTACAAACACTGGGAAGCGCAGCATGAAAGAATACAACATACTGGCGGTGGCTGATAATGACAAAAAGAAACAGGGCGGAAATTTGCTAGGTGTACCTATAATTTCGCCATCGCAGATTTCAATGCACAAATACGATAAAATAATTATAACAAGCAGATTTTTCCTGGGTATCGAAGAGCAATTAATTGGGGAGCTAGGGATAAATAAAGATGACATAATGTTAGCACCCAAGTGTTAAGGGTCTATCCCATTCGGCATGAATGCGGCTCCAAGGTCAACGCTTTCATATGAATTATTCGGTAAAACGTATCCACAAAATGTTGATACAGCAACAGTAACATCACTCATTGAATATCAAGGGTAAGGATAAACAGGGAAACAACTCACCCCGCTATATAAGACTATAGCGGGGTGAGTTGCAGTTTCTTGTAAATTTTATATGTGTTTTTTTGGGGCGAGGCTGTGTTGCTGCAGGAGGAGCCGGAACAACTGTGACATATTGTCGGAAAGGGTAAAGGGATAGACATTTCATAAGTTAAAGTATAAAATTTAATTGGGGAGGGATGGGTAATGAAAAAAAAGATAGCAAGGCTTGTGATATTATGTTTTATGGGTGTTTTTGTGCTGGGAGGAAGTCGGATTTTAGCCGCGCAAAAGGAGAAAACCCTTGCAAACGCAACGCAGTTTGAGGACATTTCGGGCAACAAAATTCATGCTCACGGGGGTTGCCTTATAGAGCACAACGGATGCTATTATTGGTACGGCGAACACCGTGACAGTTCAAATCTATTTTTGGGCGTCAGTTGTTACAAATCTTTAGATCTAATAAACTGGGAGTATAGAGGGGAAGTCTTATCCCCCGATTCGGCGCAGGAGCTAAAAAGATGCAATATCGAAAGACCAAAGGTTATGTATAATGCTTCCACAAATGAATTTGTGATGTGGATGCACTGGGAAAACGGGTCGCACTACGGTGAGGCTCGTGCCGCTGTTGCCTACGGCAAAACTCCGGACGGCAAATTTACATATCTTCAAAGTTTTCGTCCCATGAAGGATACGGGTGTAACGGATCATGGCCTTCCGGGTTATATGTCGAGAGACTGCAGCGTATTCGTGGATTCTGATGGTAAGGGGTATTTTATTTCATCTTCCAACGAAAACATGGATTTACATCTTTATGAATTAACACCGGATTATAAGGATATCGCATTTTTAAAGGCAAAGCTTTTTGTCGGTCAGCAAAGAGAGTCGCCATGTCTCATAAAAAGGGGCGGCTATTATTATCTGATTACTTCCGGATGCACCGGGTGGCAGCCCAATCAAGCAAAGTTTGCTTATTCCCGTAACCTGGAAAATGGCTGGTCGGAGCTTTATAACCTTGCCAATTCCAGCACCTATAACTCGCAACCCGCCTTTATTTTTCCCGTAGCGGGGAGTGAAGGGGTTTCGTACCTTTATACCGGGGATCAATGGGCGGGCGCATGGGGCGGAAAGGTAAACGATTCCCGTTATGTTTGGCTGCCCTTGGAATTTGCATCCGACACAAAGCTTGAGCTTCCCTATTATGACTCGATTATGATAGATGTTCAAAAGGGGACAATCCGTGAATCACTGGAATATTCGGATTGCTTTTACATAGTAAATAAAAACAGTGGTAAATTTTTGGATGTAAAGGATGGTTCCGTCGAGAATGCGGCACGGATTGTTCAATGGGAGGGTAGCAGTAGCTCCAGCCAAAAATGGTATATTGTTGATGCGGGGGAGGGCTACAAAAAAATTGTAAATGCTAAAAGTGGGAAATCCCTTGATGTAATGAACGAGTCAACCGATGACGGTGGTGTGCTTATACAATACACCGCTACGGGGGGATATAACCAGCATTGGAGGATTGAAGATATCGGCGGGGGATTTTGCAAGATCATAAGCCGCAACAGTAATAAGCTCCTGGACGTTTATAAATGGTCAACTGATAACGGTGGGGAAGTCCAGCAATGGGGGGACACAAACGGGGAAAATCAGCACTGGAGATTTGTGCCCGTTGAAGAAGCAATCCCGGGTGACGGGTATATTCTTGGAGATATAAACGGGGATAGCTGCATTGATTCGGCGGATCTGATTTTAATAAAAAGGTTTCTTTTAAAAGCCATATCATCCTTCCCCTGTGATAAGGGGAATAAGGCGGCAGATGTTAACGGCGACGGCCGAATTGATTCGTCGGATATGTCGCTTATAAAAAGATATATATTAAGGAAGATAGAAAAGTTTCCGGCTTAGTTTTTTACCTTACAAAGCTGTGGGATTGGGCTGATGGCTTGAAATGTTGCGAAAAGGATATGTACTGGGGAACTATTCGCTTATTAGATTTGATATGTTGAACAAAAGATGTCAGGGCTACCATGTAAACGCAAAAAAGACTTGAAAAGTAAATTATATTGTAATAATATAGAACGCAAAATAACGGTTTAGAAAGGATCATTTAAATGGATAAAAAACAAGTTTTATCACTGCTGGCGACACTTATAATTCTTTTGACATCAGGCTCTCTTGCGGGTGCGAAAAGCATCGAAGATATTGTGGGGGAAAGTCCTAATATTAAAACTGTAAACGAAAAGTTAACAGAGCTTCAAGAATACACGATCGCAAAGTTCTCCGATGTAAAGGCCGATTCATGGTTTTTGGCAAGTGTGTCAAAGCTTACGGCACTAAAGGGCA
>JAAZML010000159.1 GCA_012798835.1 Clostridium sp. | reverse complement strand
TATTAAGCCATTCTTCGACACCTGTTCTTGGTTGCGGATCCCAAACCTGGAATAAGTTCGAGAACCCCCTTATATCCCTGCCGATGAGGTTATATTCATGCTGAAGTTTGTTATGGTAGTCGTCCCCTCTAAAGTCACCCTTATAGGTTTTGTAAAATGCGTTGCCGTAATCGCCCGTTGCATCCCAAGCCAAAGCAGCATCCTCAATTTGGCCCACCGCTTTACCATCCTCTTCTATCTTGAAGGTACCGCCCTGCACTATACAATCCCCATTAATAACTATCCGAGATAATAAAGACTCCAGGCTGTATATATTATGTATGGGGGCACTATTTACAATTGCGCTGGACTGATCATGGAAGTCACCCCCTGTAGACATCCCTACATAACTTCCATTTATGGCGATTATTGAATTCGCACCATTTATCTCAAGATCGTCAAATGTATAGGCATTTCTATATACCAATACCCTGTCGCCTACACCAAAAAGCTGTATACATTGGGCAATAGCATCCTTTGTAATGCTGATTCTGCTGTTACTACCATCTTGGAGATACTTTCCTGTACGTATAAAGCTTCTTACGTATGCATTGCCGTCTACGGTAAGGTGTGCATTGTTTAGAGCATATATGCCTCCATAGTGCCACTGCTTTGGATCCAAAACTTTTTCGGGAAAGGAACCAAACACATAACAATCACCCAAAACCTCGGTATTGGAGTTGTCTATCATAAAATCGCCAAAGGAGTATACCGGCCCTAAAAGCTTAAAGGCCTTATCCTCGGGCAGCTTGAAAGAAAGCTCCAGCTGTCCATATACCTTTTTATTTAGTGCTCTGTAACGGGAATTGGATCTTGAATAGGTCGAAAGCGCCTGCAGACCTATCATAAGCTTTAGGTTTTCGCCATCTATTATATACTTTCTGCCCTCGTCATCGGTCATATTCATAAGTTCTTCAAGGATTACCCTAGCATAGTTGGCATCCGAATCCGAAAGATTCTTAACACTGATGCTATGATTACGTACATCTATTATCTGGGTCTTATGTTCTTCTAAAATATCCTTTAGTTTTTGCACCAACCAATCGGCATATGCCTCAACATTGCTGGCAATAGACATATCAGTAGGCCCTGTATACAGGACAGAAAAATCGATACCCGTTGTCTCATTATTGAGTATATTAAACCATTTCTCAAGTGAGGATTCACCCGCAAAAAAAGCATCTTCGATATTTTCCTGGCTGTTGATAAAGTGAAAGCTTTGCATGGTATTGCCCAAAAGGGCCACAGCCAACATAACCAGTACGGTTGCTATTATTACCACTATGGGCATTGACCAGCCCCGATTGTTTTTTATAATTCTAGCCATATTTCCCCCTCCCTGCAAGAAATCCTTTCCCCGATAATTTATCAAGGTGAATCTTTCCTCCACACAGCAATCTTTAGGTTTTTGATATTTTTATCCCCTTCAAACACCGTTATAAGAAAATTATAAGTATCCGGGTATTTGGGATCATAATAGTTTTCGTGATCGTATTTTACAGTATAGCTTATGCTGCGGTGAAGCTCCTCAGGCCCATTAGGCCCCATAAGCCCTAGCTTTTCGGTGATAAACGTATGGCTGCCGTCCGCACCGCTTATGGCATCGCCCAGTAGTGTCGTAAGCGAAACCTCATAGCCCGTATAATTATTTGAGACTGGGTTATAACTACTATACTTTGGAAGGTTGCTTCTATCCTTTACCGCCTCTTTTACTTCTTCAACAATTATTGCTGTGGCGGAATTTAAATCTATTTTTGCCTTGTTTTTATTGGCCATAATAACGGAATTATTAAACAACATAACCAAAGGAACTGCTATTACGGCGAAAACACCGATAGATATAACCACCTCGTATAGTGTCATTCCCCTTTTATTTTTTAAGATATCAAACATAATATCACCCTATAATATTTTGACATTTTCGTTCTGATTATGGCCATGTATAACAGCACCGTTCCTGTCTGTAATCTGCACCCTGTTATTTCTGTCCTTTAGTGATATATTCACTGTTTCACCCGAGTTGTTGGTAACCTTTACTTCTACACCAAGATCCTGATTTTCAGGCACATCCAAGGGGAACGCCGCAAGTATTGCTATATAAGGTTCTCCTCCTTGAAGGGCACCCTCAAGATTGTATGTACCATTTTCGTCACTGTTGACTCTAATCTTATAGGTTTCCTTTTCTATGTTTATTTCAACTAAAGTTCCCTTTTTTGTTTTGAATCGCGCAAAGTTATTATTATACCCCCCGGCACCAAATATCCAAAAGTTGGGGCCAGCTTTTAAAAAGCCCTCCAGTCTTATATCAATATCCTTTTTGGTACCTGTGGATGCGCTGGTACCCGATGGAGAAACATTAACCACACCATCCGGCGCCCCCACACCCTGGGCATTTGTTGGTATAATAACCTCACCTTCGTTGGTATTAAATCTATGGTAGTTGTTATTAACATAATTATATATATCGTTTATACTTCCTAGATTCTTGGAATACATATTCACTTCCATATCTAAATTGAATAAAGAAGAATTTGTGCCCGAATTTTGTATTTCCTCCTCCTCATCTTCATCGGTGACTTGGGGAGCAATACTGGTGTTTCCGACGGAGGGGGTTATATTAAATTTTGATATTTTAACCTTTCGGCTCCCGCCTTCAATAAAATC
>JAAZML010000156.1 GCA_012798835.1 Clostridium sp. | reverse complement strand
TATGATTCGTGAATAGGTATTCCAACAGTTCTTCTTGCCTGGCATGTCCTAAAGTGATGCGATAATGGGCAAGGATCTTAATTAAGCGTCTATAAGCGGAAACATCACGACTAAAGGCGTACATGGGTACAATACGCTGAATGTGTACCATTTCCTCGGAAGATGTTAAAGCCCAGTAAGGAATTAGCTCTGATTCTTGCCTTGTCTTTTCTTTTAGGTGAGCTGCAGCAAACATCTCCGACCAAATGTCTTTGTTGAAGGTAATATTTCCATAACGTTTCGCAACATTTTGCCTGATAGCCAAACACTTGTATCTATCAATTCTACCCTCACGTTGTTCCAGATCTATAGGATTGGAAGGTAAATTCCAATGCACAAGCTTACGGCAATAGTAGTGAAAATCCAGGCCTTCTTGACCAATTGAGGTTGTAGCTAACACAAAGGGCCTAAAAGGTGAGTTGAAGGAATTACGCACCGCTTCCCTACGATCTTCCCCCTTATTGACTCCTCCTTCACTGCGCGTAAATGCAACTGCAAAGTGAGTACGTATATTTACCGGATTAGTCCTTTTCTCCACAACTTTATTCTTTAAATCATTAAAAGTATCCACCCTATAGCTTGCAGTATTCACATTCATGGCTTGTAGAATTAGACGATGTAATTGAGTTACTTTGTTTTCTGCTTCACTAAGACCATGGGATTCTACCAGCATATGAGCGTACTCATCAAAAACAGCTTGTAAATTACCTTCTTTGCCGTAGCGTAGCAAGTTTTGCCAGTGCGCCCGGGGACTTTCGCCATAGCAAACTTCAATCACAGCAGTAGATTCCGGTGTGTTCATTCGATTTATAAAAACCTTAGCTAGTTGGCTTGGTTTATTAATCTTATAATTTTCGCCAAGACTATCATAAGTTCGCATAATACAAATGGCAGGCGAGCCTAGCACCATATTAGTAAGCACCTTGTGTAAATCTGCCGGCTGTTTGCCTAAGTTTAACTCAGGGTTTTGTAATAAATCAGTCAGCTGATCTAAATGGGCTAAAAATCCCTTTTGACCTCTATCCTGACTTTTTTCATTCTCCAAATCTACATATTCTGCTAAACTTCTGCCTTGATTAAGCCAGTCTAAGACATACTCCTTATCATCTAAAAGCATAGGTGCAAGGTAATACCAATTCTGGCCGCTTCCGGATCCTTCTAAGTGCTTGAGTTCTTGTAAAAGATCTTTGATCTTAGTTTCCACTTCCCTTTCCACATCTTGTAGCTTAAGCCCTTGATTTAATACATCCATAGGCTTAAAACAAGCAGCAAGGCGTTTGGCTGGGTAAAGCAAGGCAAATAGACTCATGGCCTGGGGTTTACCCGCGCTTAAGCTAAAGTTCAATCTCGCTGCAGGATAACGCTTACCTGAGCTATCAGTGAAATATTGGGCTTTCCGCTCTTTGTGTTTTTTTCGTTTGAGTAATTCAGCTACGTTAATTCTTTCTGACTCGTACGAGAGTAGGGTAGAAAGCATTCTGGGCACCATTTCCCACGCGGAAAAGACAAGATACTTAGAAAATCCCTCTGTATCTTTAAAAGGTCCGGAAAGCTCGTAATAAGGACGTGAAGGGGGCACCCACAGCAATCTTGCTGCATTCTGCTTAAAAACAAGATTTTGTACATATTCTAGTTTAGCATTACTTGGTTTAAGTTTGGTAAAATGCTCAAACTGACTTCGCTCCAGCCAAAGATGCTTATTTTTGGCCAGATTAATTTTCTCCGGATATTTTTTAAAAAAGCGCTCTACATCTCTTTTAAAGCGATAATTTCGCATAAAGGATAATAGATAAGGCGAGCTTTTAACATAATCAACAGGTAAGTTATGTGTCGCTCCCATAGCTTGCACAAGTTTGTGAGCAGCAACATAAGCCTTAATTTCTTCCTTGGTGGGTATAAGCTCTTTATTATAAGAATCAGCTATAAGATCTGTAGCAGCCAGCGCTGAGCTTCTTTCTGTTCGAGCAATCTTAGTAAAAAGGGCTTTTTCCGCCGTTTGTTTAGCCTCCACAATAGCCACGTCACCTTCGGCAAAGGAACGTAATTTCATAGAATAATTACTCCAAATCTCTTGAAAATGTAGATTTTCTTCCTTTGTGGCACTAAGAAACTCAATCACGTTGAGAAATTCGGAATAATGCTCATCAATTGCTAGTTCATTAATTTCTTCTAAAGTAGAATACATTTTATAAGGAGTGGCAGAAAGAAGTAAAATACGCACGGAATCGCTATTAAAGAAACGATGGGTTAAAAGCCCCGTTTCTGTACTTTGCTCAGAGTCTAGTAAGTATCTAAAACGCTGAAATTCGTCCATAATCACCAAGTCAGGTTGCAGCAGATCCACACT
>JAAZML010000066.1 GCA_012798835.1 Clostridium sp. | reverse complement strand
GATAGAAAAGTTGCACACTTTTACTTGACACAAACCAATCTAATTCCTGTGTTGATTAAATATGAAAATGTGTTAGAATTGTTAATGCAACTGTACAAATTTAATGGGGTATAGCATTAATATAGAGCGATACCATAAAGAATTACACATTAAGGGTACAAAACTTATTTTGTGGTATGGGGTGTTTTGTGTGCATCTAAAAAAACTTGAAATTCAGGGATTTAAATCTTTTGCAGAAAAGGTAAAGCTCGATTTTGATTTGGGCGTTACCGGAATAGTAGGGCCGAATGGGAGCGGCAAGAGCAATATATCCGATGCAGTAAGATGGGTACTCGGGGAGCAAAGTGCAAAAACCCTAAGGGGCGGTAAAATGGAGGATGTAATATTTGCCGGCACAGAGTATAGGAAACCCTTAGGCTTTGCAGAAGTAACACTAACCTTTGATAATACGGATGGATTACTTCCCGTAGAGTTCAGTGAGGTTACTCTAACCAGACGTGTATACCGCTCCGGAGAGAGTGAGTATATGATAAATAAAACCAAGTGCCGTTTGAAGGATATCAACGAAATATTTTTGGATACAGGAATAGGTAAAGATGGATATTCAATAATTGGTCAGGGCAGGGTTGATGAAATACTGAGCTCGAAATCCGAGGATAGGAGGCATATATTCGAAGAGGCCTCAGGTATAATGAAATATAAGGTAAGAAAACAAGAAGCCGAGAAAAAGCTAGAGATGACAAAGCAGAATCTAATAAGAATAAATGATATTATCGGTGAACTTGAAAATCAGCTTGAACCCCTGAGGAAGCAGTCGGAATCAGCTAAAAGATTTTTAAACTTGAGGGATGAATTGAAAGAACTTGAAATTAGTTTATACATTGAAAATATTAAGACATTTAAGGCTAGGCTAGAAGAACTGGAGAAAGATTACAATATTGTAATCCAAAATATTAAATCCGAGGATAGTGCATTAAAAGAAATAATGGGGCTCAACCAAAAAAACATGGATTTCTTAAAAAGGGCAGACAGCAAACTTGAACGTTCAAAGCAGGAATTTTATGCAATTGAGGCCAATCTAGAAAGATGCGGCTCCGAAATAAAACTCAATGAAGAAAAGAAAAACAATTTAGATTCAAATATTATGAGGTTGGAAGAAGAAATATTAGAAACAAAAAGTAGAATTTCTGCACTAGCTAAGGAAAAGGAACAAAAAACAAGTAAAATTGATTATTTGAAAGGGCGGCATAGTGATTATTTAGCAAATCTTAAGGAAAGGGAGACGGAGTTTGAATCCCTATTAGCAACGCTCAATGAAAATGAAAGATATACAGAGAATTTAAAATCAGAAATAATGGATAAACTTGATATTCAATCAGATAAACGAACACAAATAAATAATATTAAAAATCATATAGATGTAGTCCAAAAAAGGCGGACAGGGATAAAAGAAGAACTGGGTATTCTTACTTTAGAAAAAGATAAAGAGAATATAAAAAGCAAGGAATTATCTGAGGGAATTGCAGAAATTGAAAGAATTATTAAAAATACAAACGAGCAATTGGGCAATTTGAACCACAAAAGGGCCGAAATTGGTACAGAGCTAGAAAGGGAGCGAAGGAAACAGAGCAATATCCAATCAGAGATACAAGTAAAAACCTCTAGGCTTAGGATGCTCAAAGAAATGGAGAGAAACCTTGAGGGTTATAATAAAAGCGTAAGAACCATTTTGCGGGAGTGTCAGGCTCAAGAGAGATTTGGAGAGGGTATCCATGGTGCATTGGCACAACTTATTAGGGTAGACGAAAGATACGAAACTGCTATCGAGATGGTTCTGGGGGGAGTACTCCAAAATATTGTTACCACCAGTGAAGAAGATGCAAAGCGGGCAATTGAATTTTTGAAAAAAAACAGGCTGGGGCGTGCGACCTTTCTCCCAGTATCTTCAATAAAAGCTAGATACCTAAATAACAATATCGCAAACCGACTGAAAACTCAAAAGGGATTTGTAGGTATAGCTTCGGAACTTATTAGCTATGATCCCCAATATAGCAATGTCATCTTGAATTTCCTGGGGAAAGTGGTGGTCGTGGAGGATTTAGATACTGCCATTGATGTGGCTAGGACATATTCCTATGGTTTTAGAATTGTGACACTAGAGGGTGATATCCTAAACACCATAGGTTCGATAACGGGCGGAAGTAAAATAAAAAAAGAATCCGGTATATTGGGGAGAAATAGAGAACTATCGGAGCTAGGTGGGATAGTAGAAAGGCTCGAAGCAGATAAAAAAGCAACAGAAAAAAACTGTAAAGAACTAAATTTGACATTGACTGAAGTTATAGATAAAATAACCAATGGAGAAAAATCGCTTAGGAATAATGAAATGATGAAAATCAGGGGTGAGAGCCAGCTAACCCAAAACAATGAAAATATTAAAAGAATTTTAGCAAGAATTGATATGCTCAAGCAGGAAGGAGAGCAACTTATAAGGCAGGAGCATGAAATCGGAAGGGAATTAAAAAAATATCAGGAAGAATTACTATTAATAGAAAGCAATATTAAGGAAACTAGGAATATGGTAATTCAAAACCAGGAAAAAAACAAGGAGCAACAGTGTCACAGAGATAAGCTCCAAGAAGGTATTACCAATTATAGGATATCGGTGAATTCCATCAAAGAAAGCATGGAAGGTACTAAAGAATCCCTTATAAGAATTAAAAGTGAAATGGATAGCCTTGGGAAGATGCTAGAAAAAAAGAATTTAGAGAAAAAACATAACCAGAAAGAAATCGGCCTGCTTGAAGATAAAAACCAGGGTCTTGATTATTTGATTAAAAGGTATGAGGAAGAAAAGCTAGGAAAGACTTTTGAAATAGACAGAATTCAAGGGGAGAAGAAAGAATGTGAAGAGGAAACCGCAGATGTTACCAAAAGGACGGCCCAAATAAATGAAAATATTCTTTTGTTAAAGGAAGACAGCAGTCGTATTGAAGTAAAAAGGGCAAGGGTGGAATCCGATATTGAATCAATACAAAACAGAATGTGGGATGAATATGAGCTCACCTATACCAATGCGCTGGAAATAAAAAAGGATATATCAAATATACATTTAGCGCGGAAGAGGATAAACGAAATTAAAAGTTCTATTAAAGACCTTGGCCATGTTAATGTGGCTGCCATAGAGGACTATACCAAAACAAAAAAGCGGTTTGAATTCATGACAGTGCAAAGGGATGATATGGAAAGTGCAGGGGAAAAGCTCCAGGTTGTAATCAATGAGATAGTAAAGAGGATGAGATCCCAATTTGCTGAGCAGTTTAAGTTAATAAATAGAAGTTTTAATAAGGTGTTTAGAGAACTTTTTGAAGGGGGAAGGGCAGAGCTAATTTTACTGGATTCAGAGAACATTTTAGAAAGTGGTATTGATATAGAAGTGCAACCTCCAGGGAAAAAGCTACAAAATCTTATGTTGCTTTCAGGTGGAGAGAGGGCATTTACAGCAATTGCACTACTTTTCGCAATATTGAGATTAAACCCTACACCCTTTTGCGTATTAGACGAAATTGAAGCCGCCCTTGATGACGCAAATGTTTATAAATTTGCAAGATATTTAAAAAGGTATTCCGGCACAACGCAATTTATTCTTATAACCCATAGAAAAGGCAGTATGGAAGTTGCCGATTCCCTTTATGGTGTGACCATGCAGGAACATGGTGTTTCTAAGGTTGTTTCCCTTAGGATGGGGGAGAAAGTGAGTTAGTGAAATATATACATTATTTACGATGGAGGTAGAATAAGTGGGTTTTTTTAATAGACTAAAAAAAGGATTGAAAAAGACAAAAGATACTATTACAGAAAGAATAGACAAGGTTCTTGTCTCGTTTGGTAAAATTGATGAGGAATTATTCGAAGAGCTAGAGGAGATTCTCATAACCTCTGATGTGGGCATTGATGCCAGCATGAAAATCATTGAAAACCTTAAAAAAAGGGTAAAAGAAGATAGAATAATTAACCCACAGGAAGTAAAAGAATTACTTAAGCGGGAGTTAACCAGTATTCTAAGCAATGGAGAGGCTCAGTTGAATCTTGAGACCAAACCTTCGGTGATACTGGTGGTAGGTGTAAATGGTGTAGGAAAAACCACATCAATTGGCAAGATAGCAAGTATGCTAAAGTCCCAGGGAAAAAGGATTATTCTTGCGGCTGGGGATACTTTTAGGGCTGCTGCCATTGACCAATTAGAAATTTGGTCCGAAAGGGTTGGAGCAGAATTAATAAAGCATTCTGAAGGCTCGGATCCTGCAGCCGTTGTATTTGATGCCATACAGGCGGTAAAAGCAAGAAATGCTGATGTATTGATATGTGATACCGCAGGAAGGTTGCACACAAAGAAAAACCTAATGGAGGAGCTAAAAAAAATATTTCGTATAATAGATAGGGAGCTGCCAAATGCTTCAAGGGAGGTGCTTCTTGTTCTAGATGCTACCACTGGACAAAATGCGATTTCTCAGGCAAAAACCTTCTCAGAAACCGCCGATGTAACTGGCATTGTACTGACAAAACTTGATGGGACAGCAAAGGGTGGTATTATTATAGCATTGGCATCATCGCTAAATATGCCGGTTAAATTTATAGGCATTGGGGAGCAGATAGATGATTTGCAAAGGTTTGATGCAAAAGAATTTGCGGATGCCTTGTTTTCTTAAAGTTGTAGATGGGAAAATCGTGTAGGCATAAAGGGAGAATACCCAGCGGTATAATTGTAAACTGGCCCTGTTTAGATTATAATATAATTATATAGAATATTCATGCAGGGGGTGCTGGTAGTGATAAAAAAGATATTTTCCTCAACATTTTTAATATTTGCATTTATTATTTTTAATAGTACAGCAGGTGCGAATCCAATGGATGTGGACACCACTGCTTGGAATGCCGGTATTGTGGAGGGTATACCCGAAAGTCGGGATTTGGTTAATGTATCTGATTACGGGGCTAAAGGGGATGGCACTACCGATGATTACGATGCTTTCATAAGGGCTATTGGTGCGGTGGCAGACGGAGGAACAATTTTTATGCCTGCTGGCAACTACCTACTAAGAGCAAAAATTTCACTACAAAAACCTGTTGCCTTCAGGGGTGAGGGACCCGGTGAAACGAATCTTTTAATAAACCATAACGGGCATGCTTTTGAGGTTATAAAATATAAAAGAGGAGATTGGATTAATATTGTGGGAGGGTATAATAAGGGTTCATCCGAGTTGATAGTGGAAAACCCCGAACCCTTTAAGCCGGGCGATTATATAGAGATACAGCAGGAAAACCATCCGGAAACTATGTATACCCTGCCAGAATGGAATCAGGGGTGGGCCATGGATGCAGTTGGTCAGATTGCAAGGGTAGCTGCCATTTCACAAAATAAATTAGTACTTGATCAACCCCTTAGAATAACATATAGCGCCGATTTGAACCCAGTGATTAGAACCCAAGGGTTCGCAGAATACATAGGGTTCGAGGATTTTTCTATAGAGCGTTTGGATACGAGCGATACAAATATGTTTTACTTTAAAAATGCAGCCAACTGTTGGGTAAGAAATATCCATAGTAAAAAGGCTGCCAAGGCTCATATAAGTACAACTACAGCATATAGAATAGAGATCCGTGATAGTTTTTTCGATGATGCAACAAATTGGGGTGGGGGTGGACATGGCTATGGTGTAGAGCTAGGATTTCACACATCGGATTGCCTGATTGAAAATAATATATTTAAGCATTTAAGACATTCCATGATGGTGCACTTAGGTGCCAATGGGAACGTATTCGGATATAACTACTCAATTGAACCTTACCAAAGTGAGGGTGGTAATTGGATACCAGCGGATATTTCGGTTCATGGTCATTATGCGTATTCCAATTTGTTCGAAGGCAACATAGCACAAAAAGTCACAATCTCCGATTATTGGGGACCTTCAGGACCTAATAATACATTTTTAAGAAACAAAATTGAGTCAAATAATTTATCTATTGAGGACTCCTCAAACTTTCAGAATATAGTAGGAAACGAATTTGAAAAAGGTGATATCCTATGGGATACCGACGGTCGATATCCCCATAAAATTGATATATCCACCATGCTCATGCACGGAAACTATATCAATGGTTCAATCCAATGGGACACAAATATACCCGGGTATGCAATACCCGCAACCTGTTATATTGAGGGAAAACCCGATTTTTACGGACATCTTGGCTGGCCTTCAACGGGGGCTGATAAGCTAGGGGGTACAAATCCTGCTAGAGAGAGATACTACGGTAACCCAATTTCCCCCATAACACCACCCGAATATGGGGATTTAAATGACGATGGCGAGATAGATTCTATGGATCTAACCTTACTGAAAAGGCATATTTTGAAGAAAATTAATGATTTCCCATCTGATAACGGGCATGCAAATGCGGATTTGAATGGAGACGGGGAGATAGATTCTATGGATCTGGCGTTATTAAAAAGATATATCCTAAAGAAAATAGACAAATTTCCACATGAATAAGTGGTCCGTAGTAAAAGGACCACTTATTCGTATTTTTATATGGATTTCTAGTTGAACAAATTTCTTACCTGCGCAATTTCACTTTGATCGGCTAGCTGTGCGGCGTGATAGTATCCCTTTTGCTCCGCAAGTTTATAAAGGTTATGCTGGAATGTTTCGCAGCTGTTTCTAATCTGCTGTATGACCTGCCTTAGCTGAGGATTTGAGGCCTGTGCGATTATACCTGCATAATCTGTTAGACTGCTATTGGTTTGAGATAGAACATCGTTTAGCATTTCCTTGTCCTGCATAGTAATTATCCCTCCTTTAGTTTAAAAATGATATCAGTTGCTGCCTGGTATTTCTTGCATCTTGGGCAGATTGCTGAAACATCTGCTTAATTTGCGGATCCGTTGCCCGTTGTGCATAAGCATCCATTTTTTTTTCGGAGGTTTCCTGAGAGTAAATAAGATGCCTTAGATTTTCAAGTTCTAACTGGTTTATCTGGGTCATTTATGTCCCTCTCCTTCCATCGAGTATTCATGCTTATTTTTACATAAAAAAATAAAAATATTCAAAGAAATATGAATTTTATATATTTTAGCATTGTATAATCTAAAAAAGGCAATGTTTTTTAAATATTTACCCCGTTATACAAGGGTTTGATCCGTATGATAGCGGAATATTATCCCGGGGTAAAATATAACAGACCCATATTGTATATTTTGTTGTTTGGGGTTTTGGTTGATTTTTTTTATCTTTCATATATAATTATTATACATGCTACATGGTGTATGACGGGCGGTGATTTTTAAATTATGAAAGGTTGCAAAGGTCTAAAATTTTTTCAACGAATACCTTCTAATCCAAAGGAAGGAATGATTTTTACAAGGCTTGGTTATAGAAAAACTACAACATTAATTGACAAAGCCTACAAAAAGAAGCTTGAGAGCAGTATAAAAACTGGGCTGAGTTTATGCGATACAAAAGGGGTATTCCAAAGATGCGAAATAATCAGCAAAGACGTAGAATTTGTGGAGCTGGGGAACGGTGCCATATTCCAAAGTGCAAGTCTTTCTAAGCTTTTAGAAAACAGCCAGGAGCTTGTTTTAATGGCAGCTACAGTGGGAAGCGGTATAGTAGAAAGGATTAGCAAGGAGATTAAAAGTGGTGATGCAGCATTTGGAGTTGTTTTAGATGCAGTTGCCTCCGAAACGGCGGACTCGGCTTTGGATTGGATGATGAATTTTATAAATAGGATGATGATGAGAGAGGCAAGAAGACTTACGCGTATGAGGTATAGTCCCGGTTATGGGGATCTTCCGCTATCCTGCCAAAAGATTATTTATGATATGTTAGAATTGGACAGGTTAGATCTTAATATTACCGAGAAGTTTATGCTAGTCCCGGAGAAATCCGTTATAGCTATTGCCGGTGTGGAGGGAATCGATTCTAATGAATAAGAAGGATTTTTTAGCACTAATTGAAGAAAACATGCTCATACTTGACGGTGCAACGGGCACTGAGCTCCAAAAAAGGGGGATGCCCCTTGGTGTTTGCCCCGAGATGTGGGTAATCGAAAATCCCCAAGTAATTGTAGATATACAAAGGGAATACATCAAAGCAGGTTCTAAAGCTGTATACACATGCACTTTCGGGGGCAATAGAATTAAACTTTCTGAATTTGGCCTAGAATCTAAGACGATAAAGATAAATGAAAAATTGGCACAGCTTTCAAGACAGGCTGTTGGGGAGGACGGCCTTGTCGCTGGTGATTTAGCCCCTACGGGTCAATTTATAAGACCTTTTGGAAGTATGCAATTTGAAGAGGCGGTTGATATTTATAAAGAACAGGTGCAGGGTCTTTTAAGTGGGGGCGTGGATTTTTTTGTAATCGAAACCATGCTAGATATTCAGGAGGCCAGAGCTGCGTTAATTGCTGTAAAAGAAAGCTGTGAACTTCCTGTATGTGTAAGTATGACCTTTGACGAGGGTGGAAGGACGCTTACAGGTACAGATCCCGTGACGGCACTTATCATTCTTGAAAGTCTTGGCGCTGATGCCGTAGGGTGCAACTGCTCCACGGGTCCTAGGGATATGTTGGAGATCATCAGGGCTATGAAGCCTTATGCAGGGATACCGCTTATGGTAAAACCTAATGCGGGTCTTCCAAGATTGGTTGATGGGAAGACACAGTTTGATATGGGTGCAGAGGAATTCGGGGGATATGCCAAGGATTTTGTTGATGCAGGCGTAAACATTTTGGGTGGATGCTGTGGAACATCGCCCCTTTACATAAAGTATATACAGGAGAACATAGCAGATATAAGACCGAAAAAACCGGAACCAACGGGGATGGGGGCCCTCACTTCAGCACATAAAACAGTTTTTATAGATCCAAAAGAGCCGGTTTTGGTAATTGGTGAGAGAATAAACCCCTCAGGCAAAAAGTCACTCCAAGAAGAGTTAAGGCAGGGGGGGACCTCCAAGATCAGGGAATTTGCCCGGCAGCAGCTGGAAAAAGGTGCGAATATACTGGATGTAAATGTAGGGATGCCGGGGATAGACGAAAAGGTTACAATGGTAAAGGTAGTGGAGGAACTGGCATCTATAATCGATGCTCCATTGTGCATTGATTCGTCCTCGCCGGAGGTTATTGAGGCGGCACTTAGGGTCTACCCTGGACGAGCGCTCGTAAACTCCATATCGGCCGAAAAAATCAAGTTAGAAAAACTCTTGCCTATTGCCTCTAAATATGGGGCTATGTTTATTCTTCTTCCTTTGGATGACGAAGGGGTGCCTAAAACGGCTCAAGAAAGATTTAAGGTGATAGAAAGGGTATTCAAAGTGGCATCTAGATTCGGGTACACAAAAAACGATTTTGTGGTGGATGGTTTAGTTATGACGGTATCAGCAGAGCAAAGGGCGGCGGCGGAAACCTTGGGGGTTGTAGAATGGTGCAGTAATGTTTTTGGTTGTGCTACGGTTTTAGGGCTTTCAAATGTATCCTTTGGTATGCCTGAAAGAAAGTGGGTTAATTCAGCCTTTCTTGCCATGGCGATAGGGTTGGGCCTTACTATGGCAATATTAAATCCATCCGGAGATACATTGATGAGTATAAAGATGGCATCGGATGTATTGAAAGTAAAAGATAAAAACAGCAAACGTTATATAGAATATTTTGCGGGAGCAGCCAATAGGGAGATATCAGACAAGAAAAAAGATGAAGATGTTAGCGCTGCAAAAAAAGTTTTTACGGCTGTGGTAAAGGGCGAACAGGAAAATGTTTTACAATATATTGATACTGCTTTAAAAGATGGCATAACGCCCCAAGATATTGTTGATATTCATCTAATACCTGCAATAACATATGTAGGGGAACTTTACGATAAAAAACAATACTTTTTACCCCAGTTGATCCAAAGTGCAGAAACTATGAAAACGGCATTTAAAATCTTAGAACCCCTTCTTGAGGAAGATTCTAATGCAGCAAAGAACAAGAAAAAGGTTAGGGTAGTTTTAGCAACAGTGAAAGGTGATATACATGATATAGGAAAAAACATCGTGGGTCTTATGTTAAAAAATTATGGTTTCGAGGTTTACGATTTGGGTAAGGATATAGATGCTGAGGAAATCATATCTAAGGCAAAGCAAGTGAAGGCTTCAATAATAGGACTTTCTGCCCTTATGACGACTACCATGGTTGAGATGAAGGGTGTAGTAGAACTTGCAAAGAAAGAAGGGGTTAATGCCAAAATAATAATTGGCGGAGCTGTAGTCGATGCCGAATATGCCAAAGAAATCGGTGCAGACGGATATTCCGAGGATGCTTATAGTGCTGTAAAACTGGCAAGCAGTCTTTCAGGGATCGAATTTAATTAAAGGAACATATCTATTGACACAACATGTAGTGTGTGATAGTATAATATACACTACATGTTGAATTCGTTATAATTTCTTTATTGTTACTAATTCATTCAAAAAGAAAAAAATAAATAGGAGATGTCTGTAATGCTTACCAAAATTTCGAAAAGGGATGGAAGGCTGGAAAGATATCAGCCTGAAAAAATTACTTGGGCAATTTTTAATGCTGCCACCGCATGCGGCGGTGATGACTTCAATAAGGCAGAAGGGCTATGTCGCCAGGTGGATGAAATAATAAAAAAGAAGTACCCGGATAGGGTACCCGGTGTGGAAGAAATTCAGGATATCGTCGAGAAGGTTTTAATTGAAAATGGCCATGCTAAAACGGCAAAAGCATACATATTGTATCGTGAAAAAAGGAAGAGCGCCCGCAATTTGAACGCATTGGTAGGTGCAACAATTGATTTATTTTCTGACTATCTTGGAGACAAAGACTGGCATATACAGGAGAATGCTAACACTCAAAAAAGCATCAATGGCTTGAATAACTATGTCAGAGAATCCTTTACAAAGAAATATTGGCTTCATGAAATTTACCCAGTGGAAGTGCGAAAGGCTCATGAGGAGGGAGATTGCCATATACATGATCTTGGTTTTTTTGGACCCTATTGTGCGGGTTGGGATCTGAGGCAACTTCTTGTTGAGGGTTTTGGGGGGGTTGATGGAAAGATAGAAAGTAGGCCGGCGAAGCACCTAAGATCACTTCTGGGTCAAATTGTAAACTCCACTTTTACAACTCAAGGGGAAACCGCCGGTGCTCAGGCATGGTCTAGTTTTGATACCTACTGTGCTCCTTTTATACGCTACGATAATATGACGTATGAACAGGTCCGGCAATGTATTCAAGAGTTTATATTTAATATAAACGTCCCGACTAGGGTAGGATTCCAATGTCCTTTCTCAAATCTTACTTTTGATATCAAGATACCAAGGACCCTAAAGGATGAACCCGTTATAATCGGGGGCGAATACATGGATGCAACTTATGCCGAGTTTCAAGAAGAAATGGATCTTTTCAACAGAGCCTTTTGTGATGTCATGCTAGAAGGGGATGCCAAAGGAAGGGTTTTTACTTTTCCGATACCCACCATAAATATTACAAAGGATTTTGATTGGGATAACCCTGTGGTAGATGATTTTATGCGGATAACCTGTAAATATGGGATACCGTACTTTGCCAACTATGTTAATTCGGATCTTTCGCCCGAGGATGCGGTTTCCATGTGCTGTCGTCTCAGGATTGATACTACAGAACTTCGAAAAAGGGGGGGAGGACTTTTTGGTAGCAACCCATTAACGGGTTCAATAGGGGTCTTTACAATAAATTTACCAAGGATAGGTTATTTGTCTAAATCAGAGAGCGAATTTAGGGCCAGGCTTTGGAAAATTGCAAATATAGGTAGGACTTCACTAGAAATAAAGAGAAAAATAATAGAACAACAATCGCAAAAAGGGCTATATCCGTATTCTACGCATTTTCTTAAGAATATTAACCAAAGAACGGGGCAGTACTGGTTTAACCATTTTAATACTATTGGCATTATTGGAATGAACGAGGCGGTTGAAAATTTCATGGGGAAAGATCTCACTACATTGGAGGGTCAAAAGTTTGCTATTGACATAATGAACTATTTGAGGGAAATATTAATGGGTTTTCAAAGTGAAACCGGGCATTTTTACAACTTAGAAGCCACTCCAGCGGAGGGGACATCTTATAGATTAGCAAAGTTGGATAAGGAAAGATACCCACAAATCATTACAGCGGGAATGGATACCCCTTATTACACAAATTCTTCCCAGCTCCCCGTAGGATACAGCGATGATATTTTTGAAGTTTTAAAACTACAGGATGAATTACAGTCGCTGTATACCGGCGGAACGGTGCAGCACCTTTATCTGGGGGATAATATTGAAGATATTGAGGTATGCAAGGGGCTTATACAAAAAGTATTTACAAATTACAAGATGCCATACATATCAATTACCCCTACCTTTAGCATATGTAATAATCATGGGTACATAGGCGGGGAACATTTTAGCTGCCCCGAATGCGGTGCTAAGACAGAAGTGTGGTCAAGGGTGACAGGATATTTAAGACCGGTGGAAAACTACAACGTAGGTAAAAAAGAGGAATACTTCACGAGAAAAAAATTTAAGTTGGCAGGGAAGGTATCATGATAATTGCTGGGATACAAAAAAATTCGTTTGTAGATTTTCCCGGCAAAGTATCTGCGGTCGTTTTTACCCAGGGATGCAACTTAAATTGTTTTTACTGTCACAATCATGAATTAATTGGCGAAAATTGCAATAATCCCATCAAAGGGGATATTTTGTTTGATATGCTCTCGGAAAGAAAAGGATTTTTAGATGGTGTTGTTGTAAGTGGTGGTGAGCCTACCCTCCAAGGGGGATTGATCAACTTTCAAAAGAAAATTAAGGATATGGGCTACTCCGTTAAACTAGACACTAACGGCACAAAACCCGAAATCCTTGAGGAGATTATTAAAATGGGCTTGGTTGATTACATTGCCATGGATGTGAAGGCACCTCTTGGAAAGTACGGAAAGATTTGTAGAACAGATTTGTATACTGATCGTATAAAAGAAAGTATAGATTTGTTAAAGTGTAGCGGTGTGGATTATGAGTTCCGTACTACCATTGCACCAGGGCTAAACGCAGATGATCTTTGCCAAATAGCACAAAGCATTGCCGGTGCAAGATTGTTTGTTCTACAAAAATGCAGGGAGGTTGAAGGGTTAGACTTTAAATCGTCAATCCCTTCCCAGTATCTTTCGGATATTATGCAAAAAGTCCAAAGTAGGGTTGACAAAGTGGTTATAAGGGGAGTGGCTATATGAAATCCCTGCAAGGGGGATGTGGCGATTTACCCAGAATAAGCCGTATACATTACGGGGTTTGGTACACAAAGAATGGGGGTGGAAAAGCAATGAATTATGTTTTAAAAGTAAAATTACTGAATATGGATGCGCAAATTCCTAGTTATGCCCATAAGGGGGATGCCGGACTGGACCTATTTTCTTCAATCGAATTAATGATACCCCCGGGAAAAAGTATGCTGGTTTCTACGGGGATCAGCATACAGCTACCTAAAAACACGGAAGCACAGGTAAGACCAAGGAGCGGATTGGCTCTAAAGCACCAGATCACGGTACTCAACACCCCGGGAACAATAGATGAAGGCTACAGGGGGGAGATTGGAGTTATTTTGATTAACCATGGAGAGCATCCTTTTAAGATTGAAAAGGGAATGAGGATTGCCCAACTAGTTGTGAAGCCGATAATTCCGGTAGAGGTTATAGTGACCGAGAAAATTAATGAAACCGAACGAAACGAGGGAGGGTTCGGTTCAAGCGGGAGATAATTTGTAAATATTTTGTTTATGCAGGGATGGCGGTATTAGGGGGTTGTTAAACTATGAAAACAAAGAAAAAGATAATTATGCTTTCTATTTCAATTTTGATCCCAGCTCTAGTGTATTTATTGTTTCTCTTTTTTGGAAGGGGCGAAAGTCACTTAAGGGAAAAACCCTTTGGATTTGAATCCCTTAAAATCAACGGTTCTTATGTAAGCAGCGATATTATGCTCGAAGAACGAAATAGATTTTTCCGAAAATGGGGAAGGAATGCTGAAGTTCTCTTTATGGATGAAGAGGAACGCAACAACATGTTTTTAGACGAAGTAATTGAAAGAATACTTTTGGAGGATTATATTTTTTCCAGATCAGGTAAAGGTGCCGATGAAGAAGAGGTAGAGCATTATGTAGAGAGGTTTATAGAGCCGAGGTATTCGGATTCGGGGGGAATTAGGGCTTATATGGATTCCCGGGGGCATAGTGACGAGGATGATATGGAAAGGGAAATAATAGAATACATCATAAAACAAAAATCCATGTATGAGGTTGCCAAAGAGGCTGGGATATCCCTGACTGAAGAGGAACTGGACGAAGGATACCAAAAACATGTGATCCAAAATAAAAAAGCTGATATAAAGCATATATTAATATCAACGGCTGCTAGAGAAGAAAACGAAGCCCAAGACCTTGCCTGGAAGATTTATGAAAGACTCCAGGATGGAGAAAATTTCGAAACTTTGGCAAAATCGTATTCCGATGACCAGGACACACGGGAAAATGGGGGAAACATAACGGGTCTTAGATCTGGTTTTCGTGGGGCGGCTTTTGACAATGCTGTTTTTGCCCTAGGGGCTGATGGGTTGCTAGAGCCGATAGAAGTTGTTAATGGCTATGAGATTGTTTATATTGAGAAACAGACGGAATTTTGCCGTACAAAGGACGAATACAAGATTATACTTACGGTGGACAAGTTTGTACAATCCGATGAATACAAAAAATGGTTTGATGAATTAAAACAGGATTACGATATTGAAATATCTTACGACAACCTCTAGGGATATATTGCTTCACAAATTATGTTAAAAGAGAATAAACAAAAGCCCTTGGGTACATAATAATCTTTGAGGTGTTTAAAATGAATGCTGCAAAGGTTGGAATACCAAGGGCTCTATTTTATTATAGGTACTATCCCTTTTGGAAAACTTTCTTCAAAGAATTAGATGTGCAAATTTTAGTATCAGATCAAACCAATAAAAGAATGTTAGACGAAGGTTCAAAGGCATGTATTGATGGAGCATGTCTTCCAGTAAAGATCTTCTATGGTCATGTAATAAGCATAAAAGATAAGGTGGATTACTTATTCATACCAAGGTTCACCAGTGTATCAAAAAATGAATATATATGCCCCAAATTTGGTGGTATTCCAGATATGATCCGGCATACTATAAAGGGACTTCCCCGAATAATTGATACGGAAGTCAATCTAAGAAAATCTAAAAAAAGCGCATTGAAGGCTGCATATGAAGTAGGAAGCATCTTCACAGGGAATAAAAGCCAGGTGAGACGAGCCTACAAGATGGCTTTAAGGGATTATGAAGAATCCAGATTAAAGTTGCGTAAGAGTCTTAGTATAAGCGATGATATAGTCAGTAAACCAAATGGGGTGGATAGGATCAGAATCAGGAATCTCAATATTGCGGTGATTGCCCACACATATAATTTTTTTGATAAGTATATCAACATGGATATGCAAAGCAAGCTCATCCAGGAAGGGGCAACGGTAATTACCGTTGACATGGTGGAGGATAGGATTATAGACGCATACACGAAAATGCTTCCCAAGAAGCTATTTTGGGACTTTGGCAGAAGAGCGGTGGGCAGTTCTCTATATTTTTTAGACAGGGGCGATATAGATGGAATGATATACTTGATGTCTTTTGGTTGTGGGGTGGATTCATTTATAAGTGATCTTATAGAAAGGAGAATTCGACGGGAAAAAGATATCCCATTTATTATCCTCACACTGGACGAGCATTCCGGTGTGGCGGGTATGAATACAAGGATCGAGGCTTTTATGGATATGATCCGATGGAGGTGCAAATATGAAAATAACATTTCCGCATATGGGTAATACATATATTGTAGCAAAATCTCTTCTAGACGATCTCCATGTAGATTATGTTATTCCCCCCTACAACAATAAAAGGGCCCTTGAAATAGGAACAAAATATGCCCATTCTTACGTTGCTAATTGACGAGATGACGGGGGAGGCAGGTTATATAACAAGGATAGAAGCTTTTATAGACATGCTCAAAAGGAGAAGGGAGGGAGCTGGGATTGGAGAAAAACCCGCTTTATTTAGGAATTGATGTTGGTTCAGTAAGCACAAATTTTGTTGCTACTAACGGGAGGGATGAAATAGTATACAAGCTCTATCTTAGAACGGGAGGGCAGCCCATTAAAGCAATAAGAAAAGGTATGAAAACATTATCCCGGGCTGTCGGGGAAGATGTTTTAATAGGAGGAATAGGTACGACGGGAAGCGGAAGGCAGCTAGCTGGAACCATAATGGGTGCTGACACAATTAAAAACGAAATTACCACACATGCCATTGCGGCGCAAAAGCTTATTCCCGGAGTAAGAACGGTAATGGAAATAGGGGGTCAGGATTCAAAAATAATAATCATTAAAAATGGGGTAGTGTATGATTTTGCGATGAACACGGTTTGTGCAGCGGGGACGGGCTCATTTTTAGACAGACAGGCAGCAAGGCTGGAGATACCAATAAATGAATTTGGATCTTTTGCTCTAAGGGCCAAGTCCCCCGTTAGAATTGCCGGCAGGTGTGCAGTGTTTGCAGAATCCGATATGGTACACAAGCAACAGACAGGACATAGTGTGGAAGATATAATAGGTGGGCTTTGCGAAGCCCTTGTAAGGAACTACCTGAACAATTTGGGTAAGGGAAAGAAGATTGAAGATCCCATAGTCTTTCAGGGCGGGGTGGCAGCTAATATAGGTATTGTGCAGGCATTTAAAAAAAACATTGGGAAAAATATAGTAATACCTAAATATTATGATGTTATGGGTGCATATGGAGCTGCACTGATCGCAAGGGAAGAGGTGGAGGCAAAAGGTGGAGCAACTAGCTTTTGTGGATTTGAAAAATCGCAGGGGGATTATAAAGCAAGAAGCATTGAGTGTAGCGGTTGTTCAAATATGTGTGAAGTAATTGAAATAATGTTTGATGGTAAGGTACTTGCACGTTGGGGGGATAGATGCGGAAAATGGTCAGCATTGGAAGGGGAAAGTCAAAGCGTGAGTTGATAATGAAAGGAATAGAATTATTATGAGGGATTATTTTGTGGATCTCCATGTTCATATAGGAAGATCCTCGGATGGAAGGGAAATAAAAAGGGCCACCGCCAATAATCTTACCTTTGAAAACATTGCATACGAATCGTATTCAAGAAAAGGGATTGATGTTTTGGGGGTTGTGGATTGTATTTCACCCTTTGTTCTTGCGGATATAGAAGAACTTGTAAAAAGAGGGGAGCTATCGGAGAAGAAGGGAGGGGGGATGGAATACAAAGGTGCACAAATTCTTATACTAGGTGCTGAACTAGAGACTCATGAGAGCAAAGGGTGTAGCGCCCATTCGTTATGTTTTTTTCCTGCATTGAAGTCTATTAAAGGTTTTGCGGGTGCTATGGAAAAGTACATAAAAAATATTTATACCTGCTCATCTATGTGTAGACTGACGGGTCAAGAGCTATTTGATATAGTGGACTTTTATGGAGGTATTTATATACCGGCACATGCGTTTACCCCCCATAAAAGCTTTTATGGGAATTGTTGCGATAGTCTGCTGGAGATATTCAATGAAAAATCTTTTGAAAAAATTCCTGCGATAGAGCTTGGGCTTAGCGCTGACTCTATGATGGCAAGTCAACTGAGTGAACTTGATGGCAAAGCATTTTTAAGCAATTCCGATGCCCATTCGTTAATGAAAATGGGAAGGGAATATAATATATTTGAAATGGAAGATCCCAGTTTTAACGATATATTAAAGGTGTTTGCAGGGGCCGATGGCAGGAAAATAAAAGGGAATTACGGTCTGAATCCCGGGCTTGGAAAGTATCATAGAAGTTACTGCCGTGTATGCGATAATATAATCGAAGGCAAGGCACCAGTACTTATGTGCCCGGTTTCCCCAAAACATCGGGTAGTTGTTGGCGTAGAAGATAGATTAATGGTTATAAAAGATAGAGATAAGCCTGCAATGGGCAACCGTCCTCCGTACCATTACCAGGTTCCTTTAGAGTTTATCCCGGGGGTTGGTAAAAAGACCATTGCAAAGCTCATTGAACACTTTGGCAGCGAAATGAGAGTTTTACATGGGGCATCCCTTGAGGAACTAAATGGTGTGGTAAAGGAGAGTGTCGCAAAAAATATAATTCTATCGAGGAAGGGCGAACTTTCCATTGCGATGGGCGGTGGGGGTACCTATGGGAGGATTCAAACATAAGGGGTATAAATTATGAAAACTAGGATCCTAGGATTGATATTTAAAGAATTTGAATAAACAAAAGCTCGAGGCTATCGGCGCCTCGAGCTTTTATAATTATATCAAAAAACATAACCCTTGTACAAATTAGGAAGCAATTATTGTACAACCCATCGTATAAGTCCGGTATTGAAGACGTTTATAAGATCGGGATGGGAGGGTATTACCCTGAAGGTGTATCCGTATTCTCCGCCTTCGTATAACGCAATATTTGTACTATATCGGTAGGTACCATTGCTATTTCTTTCTTTTAGTTCCATGTCGGCTATTTTTGCATTTTCTATAGTATCGTTGTTTTTGATATTTCCGTAATAGATCTGGACTTTAACGCTTGAAGGGTCCACGTCCCCCAGGTTTACCAGTGCATCGATCGGAATTGATTCACCGGATATAAAGTTCTTTTCAGTTAGATAGGTTGAGGTTTTATCCGCAACAATCTGCACCTGAGGCCATTGATTTGTGATACGCTGTTTCCAATCAGCAAGTCCTAAAGCAAACTGGTGGTTGCTTGTTGTTATTTTATCATGTCTATTCATAGATGTAACATAGTACTCGTTTGTATAATCCTGTACCATTCTATGGGTGCTGTAGCGATAGGTATTAGATTTTATTGATTTTTTCATCATATCTACCCATCTTGTGGGCACACCTTTTTCATTTCTCTCGAAAAACATGGGGATAATTTGCTTTTCCAAAGTGCTGTAGATGGATTCACTATCGGCATTATCTTGATGGAACTCGTTGTCGTAAAAGGTATCATCGCCAATAACCCATCCGTTATCCCCATCATACCCCTCGCACCACCATCCATCTAGTACACTAAAGTTGATGATTCCATTTATACATACTTTTTGTCCGCTGGTTCCGCTTGCTTCAAGGGGTCTTCTTGGGTTGTTTAGCCAGATATCGACTCCCTGGACCATGTTCCTTGCCAGCGTCATATTATAGTTTTCAATCAGGATAACCTTGCCGTTGAATCCCTCCTGCTTGGCCATATCATTAATATGTTTTATTATTTCGTGGGCGGGGCCATCTGCAGGGTGAGCCTTTCCCGCAAATATTATTTGCATTGGTTTTTGTGGATCATTCAGGAGTCTTTGTATACGGGCCAGATCCCTAAAAATGAGGTTTGCCCTTTTATATGTGGCAAATCTACGGGCAAATCCTATGGTCAAGGCATTGGTGTCAAGTAAAGTATCCGCCTCTCTAACCCTTTCAATTGATTCGCAATTGGCTATTCTTTGTTGCTTTATTTTTTCCCGTATAAAAGCAATCATTTTTGTTTTTAATACGCAATGTGTTTTCCATAGTTCCTCCTCCGGAATATCATCGACTTTATCCCATACCTCTTTTTCGTAGAGGCGTTTTTCCCAACCGTTTTCTAAGTATCTATCATACAAAAGCTTTATACTCGGGGATAGCCATGTAAGGGTATGAATACCATTTGTGATATGCCCTATGGGAATTTCGTCTTCAGGGATACCTGCCCATATGTCCTTAAATATATTTCTAGATACAGCGCCATGGAGCTTGCTTACACCATTTTTCTGTCCGGATAGGCTCAATGCTAGGACGGTCATATTGAAGTTTTGATGTTCGCCTATCTTCAACCCCAAATCTAGAAATTCGTGTTTGCTTATGCCTAGTGATGGCCAATAGTTGCCGAAATACCTGTCAATCATTTCCAGAGGAAATACATCGTTTCCAGCAGGTACGGGAGTATGGGTAGTGAACACTACGGAAGAGGATACAATTTCTTTAGCCTGCCTAAAAGGTAGATTTTTATTCTGAACTAGTTTTCGTATTAATTCAAGGCCCAAAAATGCGGAGTGTCCCTCATTCATGTGATATACTGTGGCATCTATACCTAGGGTGTCTAAAACCTTTGAACCACCAATCCCTAGGAAAATTTCCTGTTGGATTCTTGTTTCCTGATCGCCCCCGTAAAGCCGAGCTGTTAGTGCCCTGTCGTGGGGATTGTTCTGTTCTAGATCTGTATCCATTAAGTATAGTTTAATTCGCCCTATCTCAACCTGCCATACCTTTGCGTATACCACTCTCCCGGGTAATTCAAGGCTTATAAGCACTTCTTTACCATTTTGGTCAAGAGTGGGTTTTATGGGCAAGTGAGAGGGATTTAGGGGAGTAAATATCGTTTCCTGCCACCCCTCATTGTTTATGTGTTGGCTAAAATAGCCTTCTTTGTAGAAAAGGCCAATTGCCGTAAAGGGTATACCCAGATCGCTTGCAGATTTGCAATGATCTCCAGATAGGACCCCTAATCCGCCCGAATAAATCGGTAGAACCTCATTCAGTCCATATTCTGCTGAAAAATACGCAACCATATGATTCTTTTTATCTGGGAAGTTTCTGACAAACCATGTATCGGTTTCACCAAGATAATCTTCATATCTTTTTACTATACCTTTATACCTCTCCATGTACTCGTGATCGTTGACTTTGGCTTCAATCTTTTTCTGGCTGACTTCTTTGAGAAATCTCACGGGATTCTTGCCAAGCCTTTCCCATAAGGCCAGATCAATTTCCCTGTAAAGATCGATTGCATCCGAATTCCACGACCACCACAGATTGTAGGCGATATCCTTTAGTTTGGCTAATTCGTCGGGGATTACAGCTGTTACAGTGATTTTTCCAAAAAGATACATAGGCACCCTCCATTTTGTTTTATGTTATATTATTATCCCTTTTAGCATAATAAATAACATAAATATTTATTTTATAGAAATAGTTATAAGTGAGCAACATACTTTGCTGCCAAATGCAATACAAAACTTTTATGGTGCGAAGCAGAACCTGGATATACCAAATTCCTGCGCTTTTACGTTTAATTGTTTTACATTGTAACTTTTAAAATGTTGGAGAATCAACGGCTCCAGTTCCTACCGTATTAAAATCCCAAAAATGGTTAAAGCTTATGGATAAGATTTCCTAGACTCATATCCAATATAATACCACAATTATTTTGATTTGGGTAGGGGTTTTTTTAATTTTAATTATTTATATTTTGCTCAGTGTTTGGTTTTCCCTTTGTTTTCGCACCTTGTACGGCATTTTAAAATTTTTATTAGTTACCCCAAATGGCTGTTTATCTTAAAAGTTCAAGGTATATACCTTACTTTTATCCAATTAGGGGCATTTATATACATTTCCGCATACCTTAATAAACTTCAAATGCATCCTTATATTCCCACTATTAAATTTCTTATAATTGTAGAAAATAGGTTTATGGCTAAACGTTTTTTAATTTATGGTTTTGCAGGCTGGTGTATGGAAATAATATGGACCGGCCTGCACTCTCTTATTACAGGAAACCTTAAAATGCAGGGATATACAAGTATGTGGATGTTCCTTATATATGGATGTGCCGTGTTTCTAGAGCCCATACACGATATTATAAAGCGATGGAGGTGGTATACTAGGGGGATTATTTGGGTCGTACTTATTTGGGGCATGGAATACACAAGCGGTTTCATTATGATAGGTTTGCTGGGGATAGCTCCGTGGCATTATCTAGGACCTTTCGCAATAGATAACCTAGTGCGGATTGACTATGCCCCCGCTTGGTTTGCTGCAGGTTTAATTTTTGAAAGCATGCACAAAAAACTGGATATTTATGATATTGTGTGATATATCAAAATTAGAAAATTTCCTTTAAATCTGGTGCCTGGGTAAACTGTACTAATAAAAAATATCTGATATATGTTTATTTTTTCTTATTGCGGGTAAAAACATTGTAGGGTAAATGAGAACAGGATATAATAGTTTTGCGTTTACTTCAATTTTAAATTACAAGGAGGCTGGATTATGTCAATTAAAAGCACAATGACGTTAACAAAAGAAAATTTTGAACAGGAAGTTTTAAATTATGATGGTGTCGCAATGGTTGATTTTTGGGCCCCATGGTGTGGACCTTGCAAGGCAATAGGCCCCACCATAGATGAAATTGCCGATGAATATATCGGGAAGGCAAAGGTTGCAAAACTAAACATCGACGATGCGGGCGAAATTTCAGCGAATTATAGAGTCATGAATATACCTACCATACTGGTATTTAAAAATGGAGAAATGGTTGAAAAGGTAGTGGGGGTCAGAACCAAAAAAGATTTGATAAAAATGCTTGATGAGCATATATAATTCAAAAATTTGAATGTTTGGATGTCGAGGATAACTTACTTCCTATTTTCATATCCTAGGCAATATAAAAAACTTAATACTGCACAAAAAGCCCCTATGTAATTCTACAAAATCCGGATATTTCTGGCCAATAATTGGTTATTGAAGGATGTGTAACCATACAGTAGCCTAGAAGCTAAGGCACTAGGGATCTATTATAGTTTTTTTATGAAAAAAGCAGGATTTTGGGAGAAATAATTGAATATATAATGTAATGGTGTTTAAGAACGTTCGATTATTTCGATAGGGGGAACTACAAATGGCAGGAGAAAAAAGATTTGGTACCGCATTTCTAGGTTTTAAGCAATCGGATGTTAATTCATATATCGAGAAGATATTGAGGGAATTCGATGATAAACTTAAGGAAAAAGACAATGAAATAATTATCCTAAAAAGCCAATTTAGGGAACTGAGGATAAAATACGAGGATATAGCCAGAAAATCGGAACAGGTTGGGGAAGACAGGGCCAAAATTGCCGATGTTTTAATAAAGGCACAGGAAAAGGCTGAACTAATTTTGCAGGAGGCTAGGGAGCAGGCAGAGCAGGAGAGAAGAAAATTATCCGAAATGACAGAACAGGAAAAAGAAAAGTTTGTAGATATGAAACATGAAATGAAGCTTTTAAAGCAGGAGATTACAAAAACTCTAAAAAAATACGAGATGGATTTGGATAGGGTTATAGAGATTTCCGAGTCAAGTGGGGATATTGAACATTTTAAGCTAGACACTGAAAATGATGACGGGGAAAGCACAGAGGAGCTTTTAGAGGAAATAATGGAAGAGTACGTTGGGAAAACCAATTCCTAAATGAATAAGAGAAAATATGCTTTCGCAGGGCGATGGGATGCTGCTTGCAAATAAATCAGCAGTTTAGTATAATTTATATTAAATTGTTGATATCGTAGCCATAACAAGAAAGTGTATTACTCCTTCATCTCTTGATTAGGGGTGGGGGAGTTTTTGTATTATTGAAAGATCTGATATTCCAATATATGCGGGTCGATCCCAAAGATGGATTGGCAGTATACAGCATCTTAATATTATAATAGAGCCGTTGCAGATGACGGGGATATAGGAGGGAATGTTATGGAAGAAATTCTAGAGATACTAGAAAGGAACAATAAAATAAGTGCTGAACAGATAGCAACGATGGTTGGAAGGGATGTAAAAGATGTAAGACAGGCCATCAAAGAATACGAAGAGAACAATGTCATTTTGGGATATAATACCCTGGTGGATTGGGAAAAAACCAGCAGGGAATTTGTAACCGCATTGATTGAGGTAAAGGTAACGCCCCAGAGAGGACAGGGATTTGATAAGGTAGCGCGGAGGATATACAAGTACCCGGAGGTAAAATCCTGTTATCTTATGTCGGGAGGATTTGATCTAACGGTTATTGTGGAAGGCAAAACAATGAAAGAAGTTGCCTTGTTTGTTGCTCAAAAACTGGCACCGTTGGATTCCGTACTGAGTACATCAACGCATTTTGTTCTCAAGAAATATAAGGATAAGGGAACTGTTTTCAATGATGATCAGGGAGATGGTAGGGAGGCAGTTGTATTATGAAAATGTCGGATATGATTTTGCCTTCTGTAAGGAGTGTCCCACCCTCTGGAATAAGGCGATTTTTTGATTTAGTAAATGAGATGAAGGATGCCATATCCCTTAGTATAGGTGAACCGGATTTTATTACGCCATGGAATATAAGGGAGGCGGGTATTTATTCTTTGGAAAAAGGCAGGACCCATTATTCACCAAACGCTGGGTTTATTCAGTTTCGAAGTGAAATCGCAAGATATCTTGAAAGAAAACAGGGAATTTCATATAACCCACAAAATGAAATACTAGTTACGGTGGGGGGAAGTGAGGCCATTGATATAGCCCTGAGGGCACTTGCAGGTCCAGGGGATGAGGTCATAATTCCCGAACCATGTTTTGTTGCATATAAGCCCTGCGCTATTTTTGCTGGGGCTACCCCAGTCATCGTAAACCTAAAAGCGGAAGATGAATTCAGGCTGACTCCCGAAATTTTGGAATATGCCATAACAGATAAAA
Organism: Clostridium sp.; assembly: GCA_012798835.1. Taxonomy (GTDB): domain Bacteria; phylum Bacillota; class Clostridia; order Acetivibrionales; family Acetivibrionaceae; genus Hungateiclostridium. The sequence goes on along the minus strand of JAAZML010000066.1, from coordinate 3,865 downwards.
CAAAAGTGCTGGTGCTTCCATTTCCCAATAACCCTACTGGGGCGGTAATGAATGAAGAAGATCTAAGGGGAATTGTTGAAGTAATAAAGGATAAAAATATAATTGTAATTTCCGATGAGATATATTCGGAATTAACCTACGGATATAAACATGTGTCAATAGCATCTTTTCCCGAGATGAGAGATAAAACTCTCCTAATAAACGGCTTTTCAAAGTCATATGCCATGACAGGATGGCGTCTTGGTTATTGTTGTGGCCATAAGGATCTAATTTCGGCAATGTACAAGATACATCAGTATGCTATTATGTGTTCACCCACAACGGCCCAGTATGCTGGCATTGAGGCGCTTAGAAATAGTGATGAAAATGTGGAGCATATGGTGAAAGAATACGATAGAAGAAGAAGGGTAATGGTAGAGGGCTATAGGAATGCAGGTTTGGAATGTTTCGAACCATTAGGTGCATTTTATGTATTCTCCAGCATTAAATCGACAAAAATGAGTTCAGAGGAATTTTGCGAAAGGCTGCTGATGGAGGAAAAGGTTGCCGTCGTGCCGGGAACTGCTTTTGGGGAGTGCGGGGAAGGGTATATACGGTCTTGTTATGCAAGTTCTATGGAGAATATCATTAAGGCCATGGAACGTATCAGGGAATTTGTCGAGAGAATTCGAGAATAGTTTCTATCGTAAGGAGCATTTTCGACCTTTGGCAAAGGCTGCGGGTTCAAATAGGGTTTTGGAGGGATTATACACAAGTTTTAAAATAAATGTTATTCTAGGGTTGAGGCAAGGATCTCCAACAGGCATTTCATCGTTGTGAGATCTTTTATTTTCGCTTTAAACCCCATAAAAAAAGTACTATGCAAACATAGTACCAGATAAACTAATATACAATTATGTAAAATTATAAGTATTAAAATAATTTTGCAATGGCACATTTATGATACATATTTTTTCTGTGTGCACAATTGGCGAAGCATGCACTTGACAATTAACAAATCCAGTTTTTGGCTCACCGCTAATATTGCACGCTGATCACCGGATTCGATAACATTATGCAGCTCTTGTCTGAGGTATTCGATCTTATCCAATACATCCCCCCCCCAAGAAATAAAATTTTTTATTAATAATAACCAATATTTATATTAGTTATTTAAAACAAAATTAAATAATGCTAAGCAAAATATTATAAAAAAACTTGTCTGTTTATTATTACCTATGATAGAATAACCTTGATATTTCGCATATATTCTTTTTAGTTATACTTTATTTTACAGCAACATTCCGTTGCTGTCAATTAAAATCGAGAAAATGTAAGCATTTTGTTGCTTTTAATTTATGGATATGAGAAAATAGTTACAAATGATCTCGGGGTGGTATAGTAATGTCTTTTGCATCAACGCTTAAACAACTTAGAGAAAAAAACAAGCTTTCACAGAAGGATATTGCTAATTACTTGGGCATTACACGACAAGCTGTTGCATCTTACGAGCTTGCCAAAAGGGAACCAGATTATGGGGTGCTAAAAAAACTTGCCGATTATTTTGGAATATCTATTGATTATCTGTTGGGGAGGTCCAATTGCAAGGAAGTTGATGCAATTACTATAGGAAGGAATATAGATTTAATTAGGGGGAACCTTACCTACAGGGAGCTTTCAGAAGATATCAGTAATAGACTAGGGGCGCTTATTTTTCCGGATATGTTGGAATTGTATGCCAAAGGTGAAAGAATGCCCTTTGCAGGTACAATTAAGATTCTTGCAAAATATGCAAGGGTAAAGGACTCCTTTTTTCGCAATTATAATACGGCGGAGACATACAAAAAGGAGAGGGAACTGTATAAGTTGGAGGTGGAGCAGCAAAAAACAGCGGAAACATGTAATGATTATCTATCGGATTCACCACTTGCTTTTATTAGGGATAAAGAAATAAGGAAATGGGTTTTGAGCTACGATAGCCTTCCATATTTAAAGCTGGCGAAGGAAATTCAAGAGACGGGCTTACCTGTTAGCGCCTTTAGTCCCTTGATAAAGAGTATAAGGAGAACAGGTGAGGAAAGTTAGCGAAATTTATTTACGTATACATTAAAAAGAGCTATACTTTTAATTAAATTAATAGGAGTTGATATAAATGTTTGAACTTGAGCAAATTAAACTTGAGGTGGCTAGCTACGAACAAAAACTAAAGGAAATGGGGACTTCTCTTTGACATCGAAAATATAGAAAACCGAATAGAGGAGTTAGAACATAGGGCTTCAGAGCCCAATTTTTGGGATGATGTTGAAAACTCACAGAAAATACTGCAAAGAATGAAAAAGTTAAAAGAAAGATTGGAAAAATACGAGAAGTTATTTACCCAGTGGGAAGATTTAGGGGTGCTATGCGAGCTTGCTATTGAAGAAGGTGACGAAAGTCTTGTGCCTGAGATAGAGGGGGGGGTTAGGACTTTTAAAAAACAATTTGACGGACTTAGGCTGGAAACCTTGCTTACAGAGCCGTATGATAGCAATGATGCTCTATTAAGTATGCATGCTGGTGCGGGTGGAACAGAAGCTCAAGATTGGGTTCAGATGCTTCTTAGGATGTATATGAGATGGGCGGAGAGCAAGGGTTTTGATATAAGGGTACTAAGTTATCTTGATGGGGATGAGGCAGGTATTAAGAGTGTAACTATTGAGGTTGTCGGGGGAAATGCATATGGTTTTTTGAAGTCCGAAAAAGGGGTGCACCGTTTGGTTAGAATATCCCCCTTTGACGCATCAGGGAGAAGACATACATCCTTTGCCTCCCTAGAGGTTATGCCCGTGTTGGGTGACGATATAAAGATAGACATAGATCCCGATGATCTTCGGATTGATACTTATCGCTCAAGCGGTGCTGGTGGTCAGCATGTAAATAAGACGGAATCAGCTGTAAGAATAACTCATATACCTACGGGTGTAGTGGTTGCCTGCCAGAATGAGAGATCGCAATTCCAGAATCGGGATACAGCTATGAAAATGTTAAGATCCAAGCTTTTTGAGCTTAAAGAGCGGGAGCAAAAGGAGAAAATAGAAGATCTAAAGGGCATACAAAAGGATATTGCTTGGGGAAGCCAGATAAGATCGTATGTCTTTTGCCCATACACCCTTGTAAAGGATCATCGTACAAATTATGAGGATATAAATGTTAATTCGGTTATGGACGGGGAGTTGGATGGGTTTATCAACTCGTACCTTTTTGATATTTCCAATACAAAGGGGTAATTTAGGCCGTCATAGGGGAATGAACTTGACCATGCTAATCTTATCGGCATAGGGATCCACTTTTAGCAGAAAGGATCCCTTTTTATTGTTATACACAGCAAGGACTTCAATATAACATACTCCGTTTTGATTGTCTTGAAGGCCGATACCAGAATAATCAACCTCTTTTAATTGCTCAATAATTATCTTTGTCATCAAACGCCTTTCCAAGTAGCCGCGTATTTCGTTCTCTAATTGGGCTTTGGGGTATTCCCTTCTCAACTGAATATAAGAATTGTTTATTGATGGCAGTATATTTACAAAATAGGTTTTTGATAAAATGGGGGAAGACTGGTTTTTGGAATAATCAATAGTCATGGCCATTTTACCAGGGACTGGTATTAAGCTATAGATAATGTTATCTTCATACATAGCCAAGAGCTTGTTTTTCGTATCTTCCATAATATTGTCATACATAAGGGCATCTAAAATTTCAAAACTTTTGTTTATGTAGTCAAATTTTATTTTATATGCACCTTCATCTTTACAATTATTAATGTATGCCAGCATACTTTCGTTTTCGTTAAAAAGCCTTGCATAAGTTATGGTTGCAGATCTACCCAATACCACTTTAAAGTAAT
>JAAZML010000060.1 GCA_012798835.1 Clostridium sp. | reverse complement strand
GCCCGTTCCATCATCACCAGAGCCTGTCTGTCCTCAGCGAAAATAGATCCGGTTAGCGCATAGGGAGTAGCCCGGTCACAAACAGCTAAAGTCTCTTCCAGGGCTGCATCATCATAAACGTAAACGGATAATACCGGCCCAAAAATCTCTTCAACCATGGTTTTATAATCGGGTTTGTGAGCCTGAATCAGCGTAGGTTGTATAAAATAGCCGGTTGAATCATCATAGCTGCCACAGAGCACTTCGGCATCCGGGGAGTTTTTTGCATCCTTTATATAGCCCACAATGCGGTCATAAGAATTCCGGTCGATAACCGCTCCGATAAAGTTGGTAAAATCAGCTACATCGCCGGTTTTAAGGTTGCTAATTTCCTCCAGCAGGCGGGATTTAACCTGGGGCCAAATGCTGGCGGGAATAAAGGCTCGGGAAGCCGCCGAACATTTTTGGCCTTGATACTCATAGGCCCCACGTATTAAAGCTGCCACCAAGGCATCAACATGAGCGCTCGGGTGGGCAAAAACAAAATCTTTGCCGCCGGTCTCCCCGACTAAGCGGGGATAGGAAGCATAGCTTCTGATATTCCGGCCTACCTGTTCCCATGTGCTTTGGAATACCTCGGTAGAGCCGGTAAAGTGGAAACCAGCTAGCTGAGGATGGCTGATGACGTATTTGCTAATATCAGAGCCAGCGCTGGGGACGAAATTGATAACGCCGGCTGGAAGGCCTGCCTCTAGTAACAGCAACATTACAAAATAGTTTGATAAAACGGCCGTGGACGATGGTTTCCAAACTACAGTATTGCCGACTATAGCCGGCGCCGTTGCTAAATTGCCCCCGATAGCTGTGAAATTAAAGGGGGTTACCGCAGCAATAAAACCTTCTAATGGGCGGTAAGTTTCGCGGTTCCAGACCCCGGGCGCATTGTTGGGCTGTTGTCGGTAAATCTGTTCAGCATAATAAACATTGAACCGTAAAAAGTCAATTAGCTCGCAGGCGGAGTCTATTTCAGCCTGAAAAACTGTTTTGCTTTGACCTAGCATCGTCGCCGCATTGAGCTGATAACGGCGTGGCCCGCTGATTAGATCTGCGGCCCGGAGAAATATCGCCGCCCGATGCTCCCAAGGCATGGTTTCCCATTTTTCTTTAGCAGCTAACGCGCTCCCTACGGCTAATTTGAGCTCTTTCTCACCGGCGACACTGTATTCGGCCAGGACATGATTATGCTTATGCGGCATTACGATCGTACGTGTTTTATCAGTCCAGATTTTCTTCCCGCCGATAATTAAGGGAATCGCTACTTTTTGCCTTGATTGATATTCCAACTCCCGCTTCAAGGCAATCCGTTCCGGTGAGCCGGGTTTGTAGCTTAAAATAGGTTCGTTATCAGGTCTGGGGACCTTAAAATAAGCGTTGGTCACAATAAGACTCTCTCCTTAATCTTTGTCCCCAACCCGTGCATGGCAGAAGACTATTGAAATATAGTTTTGTTCGCGCGCCCACCCCCTTTAAATATCTGGCTCTAGCTGAAGCCTCGTGTTCGTTATTGCCGAACACCATTTTGCATCGTCAAATATATATTCTCCACGGTGCGCTAATATTCCTTCTTATATTAATTAGTTTTTTCATTTTTATAGGGCAAATTGAATGTCTGTAGCCGGTGGTATAATTTTACCTTTTTTTCAAATACTAACTTTGACGAAACTGGCATCTTTAAACAGGGGGAATTATAATGTCCGGTTTACGAGAAAAAAACT
>JAAZML010000117.1 GCA_012798835.1 Clostridium sp. | reverse complement strand
CTTTTAACCTACCTAAGATAAATAATGCGCCTGCCATTAACGCTCCACTATTACCACAGGATAGGAAAATATCCCCTTTCCCCTCCTTCAGTAACCTAAAACCTACAACCATAGAAGAATCCTTTTTGTTTTTTATTGCCCTTGTGGGTGTATCCTCGACGGTGATGACCTGTGAGGCATGGTAAACCTTTATACGGGTTCTGTCGTAATTCTCCTTGTCTAATACTGCCCTTATCTTCTCTTCATTTCCTATAAGTAATATCTCAAAATCCTGTGCCTTAGCAATCGCGTCCAAACACCCGTATATAATAGCCTCTGGCGCATTATCGCCGCCCATAGCATCAACCAGTACAATCAAAATAATCCACTCCCAAAACCAAAAGTAATTCGCCTATATAAATTACTATGACCCCCGCAATTTTTCAAGGGATACTAAAATAAATTTACCTCTGAAAATTTCGACCTGTTTCACTGATATTTTTACCCATACAATATATTTATTATCCTTTACTTTTTTAACCTCTGCCTTTGCCACAAGCTTACTTCCCGAATATACAGGAATCTTATACTTGATATTTGCCACCCCGACCAAAGCAACCCGGGCATCAATCACTGCAATAGCCAAAGATTCTGCAAGTGAATATATATAATGCCCCTGAATAATTTTTGTCCTTTCAAATGCCATATCTTTGTTGGTCTCAAGTATTGAAATACCACCATAGCCCAATTTAATATCTATGAGTTCGCCTACTATATCTTTACTTTTAAGCGATTTTACCTTTCTATGATTTTTCTCGGCCACGTTTTTTATTCTTTCCCTTAGCTCTGGTATACCCAACTCCAACCTATCCAGCCTTATGGTGGGTATGCTGACACCAAAAAGTTCCGATAGTTCTTCATCGGTCAGGAAGGGATCTTCCTTAAGTTTTTCCGAGAGTATGGCTTGCCTCTCTTTCTTTGTATATGATGGCCTGCTCATTTAATCCCTCCTTTAAAACTATGACAGCAAAACCCTTCTAAGCCAAGGTGTTTGTAGCATACTATTTTAAAATCTGCATGCAGCAATACGACCCTGCAATAATATTTATTCCCATCAATAATGTATGTAGCTAAAAGCATAATTATTACCTGATACTAATTGCTGATATTAAAAGTATATTATACTTTTAGTATCAGTGCAATAATTTCCTCATATTTTATTGAGTTTATATTTTTTTTGCCTTTTTAAATCCCAGAGGGTGAAGGGTATAATTTGGGGTTTTGGGGTAGGGAGGATAAGAAAGGTAAACCCTATTTATTGTAGTCTATAACATGAAGGTTTTTAATTATATAATCGTAAGCCGAGTATATGGTAACAATAATGGTAAGCAGCATTAAATATCTTTCAACTGGTAGTCCAATAGCCAAATTAATATAATCCTTCATAAGAACCGCCAGAATAGCAACAATCTGTGTAACGGTCTTTATCTTTCCCCATCTGCTAGCCGCTATTACTATCCCATCACTTGCTGCAACCAACCTTAGTCCCGTAATTATAAATTCCCTTCCAATAATTATAACCGCAACCCATGAGGATAGATCGTTTCTTTCGACAAGAGCAATAAGGGCAGCCGCAACCAAAAGCTTATCTGCTATCGGATCTAAAAACTTACCGAACCTTGTAACCTGCTTCCTCTTTCGTGCTATATATCCGTCCAAACCATCAGTACTTGCAGCTATAAAAAATAAAAATGCCGCAATATAGTTTCCATAATCCTTAATAAAAATATTTGTATTTTTAAGTTGGGGGCCTATAAAACCTAGCAGACTACAGTTTACGATCCATTCGGGAACAGGTATAATAATAAGCATAAAAACGGGTATTAATAAGATTCTTGATATAGTCAATTTATTTGGTAGATTCATTTGTAGCCTCCCCTATTAAATCGTATTCATCGATATTGAGTATTTTCACCTTTACGAATTCTCCGATTTGCAAAGGCCCGGGACTTGTAAAAAATATCGAACCATCAATATCTGGAGCCTCCGCATGAGTCCTTCCGTAGTAGAATATACCATCCTCGGACACTCCTTCCACCAAAGTATTATAAACCTTGTTTAGTCGGCTTTCATTTTTTCGTATAACAATTTCCCTTTGTATCTGCATTATATCACACTTCCTCGAATCTTTTACGCTTCTCCTGTTTTGGGGCTTGAGGTTGTAGGCAGGCGTTCCTTCCTCTCTGGAATAAGTGAATACCCCCAGCCTGTCAAACTCAAAGCGTCGAACAAAATCATAAAGGATTTTAAAATCCTTCTCATCTTCCCCTGGAAACCCAACTATAAGAGACGTTCTTAAAATTATCCCCGGAATCAAAGCCCTTAGATCTGTCAATGTATTGGTGACGGCTTCCGCCGTTCCCCTTCTTCCCATCGTTTTAAGTATCTTGTCACTTATATGTTGAATGGGCAGGTCAAGATACTTTAGAACTTTGCGGTTGCTTGCAATCTCGTTTATAAGCATAGGATCTATTTCCTCAGGATAGCAATATAAAAGCCTTATCCATTCTATCCCGCCGATATTGCTAAGGCTTTTGATAAGCTTTACTAAGCTCTTTTCTCCATAAATATCCCTACCGTATACAGTCGTATCCTGCGCCACTAAAATAACTTCCTTGATACCGGCATCTGCAAGTGATTCCGCTTCGGAAACAATATCCTCAATCTTTCGGCTTCTATAGGGCCCGCATATTGATGGAATAACACAATACGTGCAATGATTGTCACAGCCCTCAGCTATTTTCAAATAAGCATATCCCTTGTTTGCAGTGAAGAGTCTAGTATTATTTAAATAATCAATACTACATTTGTTGTCAAACATCAAAGAGCTTTTTTCCTTATCGGATTTGTACGCCATATCAATAATTTTTTCTATTTCGCCGTATCCCGATACTCCTGCAACAATATCCACCTCGGGTATTTCCTTTGTAATTTCGTCTTTATATCTTTGCGCAAGACATCCTATAACTATTAGAAGCTCACAATTATCGCTTTTATAGTTTGCCATTTCGAGAATGGTATTTATCGACTCCTCCTTGGCAGATTCAATAAATCCACATGTATTTACAATTATTATGTTGGCTTCTTCCTCGGAAGCGGTAATTTCGAATTTGCTTTTCTTTAATATGCCCAACATTATTTCACTGTCAACAAGGTTTTTCGGGCATCCTAGCGAAACAACCCCCACTTTTTTTTTCAAATTATACACCCCATCGAAGTTATCGTATATCAACCACAGTATACAATACCGTATTTTTAAAAAACATTATCTCCATTAGCAACATCCGCACCAGCTGAGCTTTATACTTTGACGGCCGACATAAAGCACTGAATATTGCAAAAAAATTCGCAAAAAAACATAGCTGCTTTATGTATACCCATAACAATCTAGGTTTTGCACATCCAGTGTCTATTTATCTTCATTGTTTACCATTAGCACTAAAATGTCAATTGTTTTTTGTTAACTCTTTTGGGATAAGTCCCTCTGCTTTGCCTATAAGTTCCTCTATTTCATCTTTTAGCTTCCCAATCTCGTGATCAAGGTTTTCCGGCTCAACCCCCAACCCCTTAAGTTCCAAAAGTATATCGTCTTTTTGCCTATTAAGGTGCTCTAGCCTAGCTTCTGCCCTTATCCTCAAATTGTTTGCCTTATCAAGGTCCTGCTTTATTTTATTCAGTCTTTCTTCATATTCTGACATCAGTTTACCTCCTTGTAGTACCTTGCAATATTGTTAAGTCTTTCTTGTTTTATATCACTTTTGCATAGCGGACATATTTTCTCCTTTTGCAGCAAGGATATATAAGTTTCGAGTAGCCTGTCAATTTTCTTCTTATTTTCTTTTGCAAATAAAAGACCCTCATGTATACTTTTCAAATTATCATCGTGCTTTTTTTTCAGAACCGCAATTCTCTCTAAATGCTTAAGCTTTTCTCCTGTCAACAATATGATTTTTTCCGTTTCCTCAACGTTCCGGTGAAGAGATATCTCTGATTTTAAAACCCTTATTTCTTCCCCAACATGCAAAAGCTTCTCTGAGATGGGAATGATTTTAGAGCTCCTTGAGATATCCTTACCAATCCTATCTATCAATAAACCGAGTTTTTTTAAGCCATCCATATTTTTCAATATGGCATATATATTATTCAATTCGTCCGTATTTTTCTTTAATTCCATTTTAGTTTTCTTTAGGGTATCCAATCTTAAAGAGTAGTTATATATTATTTCAAAAAGGCATATCCCCTCAGGCACCGAACTTGTTTGCTCTAGGATCTCCTTTGTATCTTCCGTTATTCTTATGGCATCCCTGTATTTTTTTTTGATGCCTTGAACAAAATTCATTTTTATTAACTTTAGCTCGGCATCCTTGGTGTAGGCAATACATTCTTTGAGCATGCCAAGCCCTGATAGCGTTTTTTCAATTTGGTTTCTTTCTTTCTGAATTTCCCTAAAATTACGTCCCTTGTTCTCAAGAGTAGAAGCTTTTTTTATTAAGGTATCCATCCTCTTCATATACCCTTGCGCTTTTTCTAACTTGACACCAAGCTCGATTATGTTGTCATAGCCCACAAGCTTCTCATTAATTTCTATAATTTCTCCGTTTACCCTATCACAGATTTGATGCTCCCTTCTAATGTCCGTCATACAATCCCTGATAGAGCTATCTATAATATGAATACCTGATAGTCTCCCAATAGCCTTTGCCCGCGTGGCACCTGATTCCGATAGCATAAAAGGTCCGTCAAGCTGGCTTGCAATATTGATACCTGCACTCTTATCCGTATCTAGGATAACCTTGGGTATTCCATGGGCCTTAATTATTTCTGGAGGTATTTCGTTGCCAAACCCCTCATATATGCTCATATTATTTTGGGGATCCTTGAGAATATACCTGTTTTTACTTGGAGTCCTTTCCCTTGTAATGGCATAGCCGTTGCTAAGTTCAAGCATCACCCGGGCGGACTTTGTGCCCTGTCTAATAAAATCAGTTCCCCTAGGTTCATTGTATAAAACCCACTTTACAGCCCTTACTATTGCTGACTTCCCTTGATCTGAAGATCCAACAATAACATTCAATCCCCCGGAAAATGTGAGCTCTGTGCTCTTATGCGACTGGAAATTTTCAATAACTAGCCTTTTTATCTCAATCATTTGTCCTCCCGCCCCAAAGAAAAGCTTTCTCTTGCCAGGGCAATTCTTCTTAGTGCTTCCTCTTTTACATCGGTGCCCAACTCATGGTTCATAGCTATTTGCTCAATAAGTTTTATTATATCCACTTTTTTGTATTCGCCCGATGCTGCAATCCCCTCATAAAACTGGTGCAATTTTACTGCCCTATCCTTTGCGGCCTCAAGTCCAGTTCTGTCCAATATATCTTTCCCCGGAAGCGCAGTTTCAAGTTCTATTTTTTCAACATGTATATCACTTCCAAGTTTAACATACACCGCCATTGGTTTTCTATTTATCTCGGAAATGCTACTAGAGATCCTAGCAATGCTTCCGGGATTTATGAAGTACTTGGAATCCATTTTTTTTATTCCGAAGCCACTGTGATAATGTCCTGCAAATGTGATATCCGCTTCGGTGTCTTTTAAATCATCAACCAGAGTGTATTGTACGCCTTCATAAAAGGGTTTTAAAAGGAGCATGCCATGTACCATATTTATAGCATAGTCAACCCCTTGCTGTTTCTTCACAATGTAGTATTCCCTATAATTTTGTTTGCTGTCTATTTCGTAGTTGTAGGCCTTACCAGTAAGTTGTACGGCCAAACCATCCCTTTTAAGAACTAATACATCCTCATATCTTATAAGCCTTAAAATACCTGTGCCCTCTAAAAGTCCCAACATTGTCCTTCCAAGGGTATCAGGGTTATGCCCATATATATCATGGTTACCCGCTATAGCATAAACAGGACAGTTAAAGTTTTTTATAATAAGAGCAAATTCTCTTACTATGGAGGGGGATATATCAGGTCTATCAAACCAATCGCCTCCATGAAGTATATAATCAATATCTAAACGATGGGCAATTTCCTTTATTTCTCTAAACTTCTTTTTTAAAGTCTCATAGAAATTATCTTTCCTGTTTTTTGGTGTTGTCCCCCGGATATGTGTATCTGTAATAAAAAGAAATTTCATGAGCAATCCCCCTTGATATGGTAAATCGCAACTTTCCTAGGAGCATATCCATAATATTTCTGGTTCCCGTCATTTTTTCTGGAATCTTTCATTATATTCATTCCACCATTGTTGGTTTAAAATAGTACAAAGTTCTTTGTCCAAATGGGAGACATCCCCTTCTAGCACGACACTAAACTTGTTATCCTCATAATCTAGGATGCTTACGGATGTATTATCGAACCATTTGATGTTTATAAGCTCTTCAAAAGCACATCCCCTAAAATAGCACATCATTGCCCTTAGCGCCGTACCATGGGTAACTATGCATATATCCTTGCCCTTGTTATTTTTTATAATATACATTACCTCATCTAGCAATCTTTTTTGAAAATCTATCATGCTTTCGCCACCAGGCATTTTATGGTCATGGGGTCTGTTTTCCCAACTTTCATATGCATCCGGCCATAACTTAGGCAGCTCATGCCATTCCTTTCCCTCCCATTTCCCGCCGTTTATTTCCTTAAGCTTGTCCGTTCTTATTATGGGGAGGTTTTTGATATCTGCTATATACTGTGCAGTTTGGAGGGTTCTTTTTAGACTACTTGAATAGATCACATCAATGTTCATACTTTTGAGCCTTTCTGCCACCCTTTCTGCCTGGATATGACCCTTTTTAGTAATAACTGAATCTGTCCACCCATGGAATATCCTGTCAACATTTCCCTCAGCTTCAGCATGACGAACAAATATAATTCTAGTCTTTATTGCCATCACCTCTTCAATAATTGTAAATTATGCGAAATAAAACTACATAAGCAAAAGGAACTTTCAGCTTTGCATTTCATTATATCATTAAACTGTAGATAAATACTAATACACCTGCAGTTTTCCTATAATTTCATGAACATTATTATGATTATGCCTTGTAAGGTAATCCTCAATTCCTTCTACAACATCGACGCAAGCAGTAGGATTAACAAAGTTGGCTGTACCAACCATTACGGCACTGGCCCCTGCAAGTAAAAATTCCACAGCATCTTCACCATCAAATATTCCTCCCATACCTATAACGGGAATATTGACCACATTTGCCACCTCATAGACCATCCTAACCGCAATAGGCCTAACCGCAGGACCCGAGAGTCCACCCACATTATTTCCAAGTATGGGTCTTTTTTTGTGTATATCAATAGCCATCCCCAGAATAGTATTAATAAGAGACAATGCATCCGCCCCCGCCTCCTCCGCCGCCAATGCTATTTCTTTTATATCGGTGGCATTTGGAGTAAGTTTTACTATTAAGGGTTTTTTACAGTATCTTCTTACTTGTTCGGTAACCTCCCTTATGCCTTCAACGGAATTCCCGAATGCAGCACAACCCCTTTTCACATTAGGACATGACACATTAAGCTCAATGGCGTCAATATCAATGTCGGAAAGTATTTCTGTCATACTGCAGTATTCTTCCACTGTGTTTCCTGCTATATTTGCAATTATTTTTGTGTTATACCTTTTTAAAAAAGGGAGTTCTTTTTTGATAAAATTCCTTACCCCGGGATTTTGCAAACCAACGCTATTTAAAATACCTGCAGGGGTTTCCGCTATACGTGGCGGTGTGTTGCCCTGCCTTTCTTCCAGAGTAAGACCTTTTACAGATATGCCGCCTATGGTGTCTAGGTCGATATAATTGCTATATTCGCGACCAAATCCAAATGTACCAGAGGCAGCTATAACGGGATTTGAAAACTTTACCCCTGCAATATTAACACTCAAATCAATACTTCTATTAGTCATCGAAAATCACCTCATCACTCCAAAAAACAGGTCCATCTTTGCAAACACGCTTGTATTCCCAATTGTCTGGTTTCCCTATTTTGCATGCGCACACAAGACATGCCCCTATCCCGCAACCCATCCGCTGCTCTAAAGACACTTGGCACTTTATACCGCCTTGGGCACTTATTTTTGCCACCTCTTTAATCATTGGCATGGGGCCGCAGGTGTAGATAATATCAAATTTTTCATCGTTGATATCTTTTTTTAAAGATTCCGTAATAACACCCTTATATCCCATACTACCATCATCCGTGGAAATGGATAATTTTTCGCTTTCCGCTTGGAATTCATCGATTAACACGGCATTTTCCTGACTTCTAAAACCCAAATAAGCGTGCCTGTGAGCATCTGGTGTCTCTTTTAGCAGGTAAAGCAAGGGAAATATGCCTATACCACCGCCCACTACCGCAATACGCCTGTACTTACTAGATATATTGAACGAATTGCCCAACGGCCCGATAAAATCCACACTATCCCCCACTATTTTTTCCGATAACAGCTCGGTTCCCCTTCCTTTTAACTGGAATACAATATCAAAGGTTTCCTTATCTTTGTCAACGCTGCATATGCTTATCGGTCTTCTTAGCAGAACCTCCAATCCTTTACAGCATTTTATGTTTACGAACTGACCCGGAGCAGCATCTTGGGATACATATTTGGATCCAATAGTTACGCTGCATAATTCCTTTGAAATCTTTTTAATATTTATAATCTGTTCTGATAAAATTCTGGACATGCTATCCTCCAATTATTGTTTGTTAAAAACACTCAAATCGTAGACCTCAAGATCCTTTTCATTTCTGCCAAGTTTGATACACTCAAGAACAGCCCTTGCAGTATCAAGAGAGGTCAAACAGGGTATTGACATTTCAACGGCCTTCCTTCTTATTTTGAAACCATCCCTTTCTGGTTCCCTGCCCTTTGTCGGTGTGTTGATAATAAGATTTATTCTGCCCGAATGTATTAGATCCAGCAGGTTTGGCTCACCTTCCTTAATCTTCTTAACGGCATTGGTGGCAACCCCTTGTTTATTTAACATATTGGCGGTTTTGCCGGTTGCAAAGAGCTCAAATCCTAGCTTTTCAAATTCCTCTGCCAATTGTATCAGCTCAGTCTTATCCGTATCTCTAACCGTCATAAGAATACCTCCCCCCTTTTCGGGAAGCTTTATGCCCGTTGCTATAATACCTTTGTATAATGCCTCGGGAAATGTCTTGGCAATCCCCAGAACTTCACCCGTTGATTTCATTTCAGGCCCAAGGCTCGTGTCCACATCGTGAAGCTTTTCAAAGGAAAATACGGGAACTTTTACTGCAGAATATTCAGATTCCCTATAAAGACCTGTACCATACCCGAATTCTTTTAATTTCCTGCCAACCATTATCCTTGTTGCTATATTCACCATCGGCACACCAGTTACCTTGCTGATGTAGGGTACCGTGCGGCTAGAGCGAGGATTGACCTCTATTACATACAATTCGTTATTATAATAAACATACTGTATGTTTACCATCCCAATTACATTTAGGGCTTCGGCCAGTTTTTTAGTGTATTCTAGTATTTTCCCCTTTAATTCATTGTCAATGGTCTGGGTTGGGTAAACGGATATACTGTCACCCGAGTGTACCCCCGCCCTTTCTAAATGCTCCATTATGCCGGGAATAAGGATGTCCTCACCATCGTATATTGCATCGACCTCTATTTCCTTCCCCATCATATATTTATCTACCAATATAGGGTGCTCCTGCTTTACCCTGTTTATGATTTCCATAAATTCCACTATATCTTTATCACTGTAAGCAATCTCCATACCCTGCCCCCCAAGTACATAGGAGGGTCTTACAAGTACAGGATACCCAAGCTCGTTGGCAGCCTTTAGTGCTTCATCCTCCGTAAAAATAGTCTTTCCTTGGGGTCTAGGTATTTTCAGATCTTCAAGTATTTTATCGAATTTTTTGCGATCCTCCGCAGCATCAACATATTTAGGATCGGTCCCAAAAATTTTAATACCCGTTCGGGAAATGGCCTTTGTGAGTTTTATGGCTGTCTGTCCCCCAAACTGTACAATTGCCCCATCAACCCTTTCCCTTTTTATGATATTTTCGACATCCTCCTCGGTTAAAGGTTCAAAATACAACCTGTCTGCTGTATCAAAATCTGTACTCACCGTTTCCGGATTGTTGTTAGCTATTATGGTTTCATACCCTTCATCCTTTAAGCCCCATACCGAATGTACGGAACAATAGTCAAACTCAATTCCTTGTCCTATTCTTATCGGCCCAGACCCTATTACTAAAACCTTCTTTCCTTTCGGGCCGTCAGCTTCACAGCGTCCGCTATAGGTTGAATAATAATATGGAGTGGCAGCCTTGAACTCCGCAGCACAAGTGTCCACAATTTTGTAGGATGCGCAAATATCGAATTCATCCCTTTTATCTTGGATATCCTTTTTTTCACACCCAACAAACCCTGCGATAACCGCATCCGTAAAACCTAATTCCTTTACCATCTTTAGATACTTGGGGCTTAAATCCTCTAAAGTTAAAGTCTTTAGCTTTTCTTCGATAAGCACCAGCCTTTTGATTTTGCTTAGGAAAAACATGTCTATTTGTGTTATGCTGTTTATCTTCTCTAGGGTAATGCCTCTCCTTATTCCTTCGGCAATAATGAGAAGTCTTTCATCGTTTATGTCTTCTATCTTTTTTCTTATATCCTCATCTTTGAGCTTTTTGTATGCCTCCTGTTCCAATGTAAAAATTCCGAGCTCTAAAGATCTTAACGCTTTCATTAAAGCAGCTTCAAACGAGTCGCTTATCGCCATTACCTCCCCTGTAGCCTTCATCTGCGTACCTAAGGTCCTACTTGCTTTTACAAACTTATCAAAAGGCCATTTGGGTATCTTCACTACCGTGTAATCTAGGGTGGGTTCAAAACAAGCATAAGTCTTCCCCGTTATTACGTTTTTAATTTCGTCAAGACCGTAACCTATAGCAATCTTCGAAGCAACTTTGGCAATTGGATATCCTGTTGCCTTCGAGGCTAAAGCCGATGAGCGGCTAACTCTTGGATTTACCTCAATCACGGCATACTCAAAGCTTTTAGGGTGCAAAGCAAACTGCACATTGCATCCACCCTCTATCCCCAATGCGGATATTATTTTAAATGATGCCTGTCGAAGCATTTGGTATTCCTTATCTGATAGAGTTTGGGAAGGAGCAACAACTATACTGTCCCCAGTATGGACCCCTACCGGATCAATATTTTCCATATTACATATAGTTACTACATTTCCTTTACTATCACGCATAACCTCATATTCTATTTCCTTCCACCCAGAAATGCATTTCTCTATCAATACTTGGTTTACCCTGCTAAGTCTTAACCCGTTGGTTCCTATATCAATGAGCTCTTCCTCGTCATTTGCTATACCGCCCCCCGTTCCACCTAAAGTGTAGGCAGGACGCACAATAACGGGATAATCAATTTCTTTTGCAAACTCTATGGCATCCTCAATTGTATTTACCACCTTACTGGCTATACAGGGTTCACCTATGTCCTCCATTGCATCCTTGAAAGCCTGCCTATCCTCAGCTTTCTTGATTGTATCGGTTGCAGTCCCCAAAAGCTTTACTTTGCATTCATCTAAAAACCCCGATTCTGCAAGTTCCATGGCGAGATTTAGTCCGGTCTGTCCCCCCAGTGTAGGGAGTATGCTGTCTGGTCTTTCCTTGTATATTATGTTTTTTACAACTTCCGATGTAAGCGGTTCTATATAAACCTTATCTGCGATATTGGTATCAGTCATTATTGTGGCCGGGTTGCTGTTAACCAGTACGACCTCCACGCCCTCTTCCTTTAATGCCCTGCAGGCCTGTGTCCCTGCATAATCAAATTCAGCTGCCTGTCCTATTACGATAGGACCTGAACCGATAACAAGAACCTTCCTAACATCACTTCTTTTTGGCATCCTTTACCCCCCTAATGAAATTCCTAGTATTAAGCCCACTATATTTATCCATTTCCCTTATTTCTCCTTGCAGCATGCGATATTTGTCACCCTTTTGAAGCATTTAAGGCATTATTTATATCATCCCTCATTCTAATGGCCTCAGCCCTTGATGCTTCTTGGAATTGATTTTCACCATAGATACCTTTCCATCTTTCGCTGGTATAAGCGCAGATTATACTTCTTGATGCATTTACAATGGCACCCAGTCCATCGTGGTTAAAGGAGTGGGCGGCATCTCTAGCAGTGCCACCTTGCGCACCATAGCCTGGGACAAGTATATATGCACTTTTTAGGATTCTTCTTAAAATTTTTGCCTGGTTGGGGTATGTTGCCCCTACAACTGCCCCTACACTGCTATATCCATATTTACCCTTAACATTCCTTCCCCATTCCTCGACATACTGTGCAACAACCTCGTAAATGCTTTTTCCATCCATGGTTAGTATATCCTGAAGCTGGCCTGATGATTTGTTTGAAGTTTTCACGATGATGAATATTCCCTTTCCGTAATCCATGCAATCATTTATAAAGGGTTTGATTCCATCTATGCCCAAAAATGGGTTTATGGTTAGTGCATCTATATCAAAAACTGCCTCATTTACTTCCCCATCTATGGGAGTTCTACCAAGATATGCTCTGGAGTAGGCTTGAGCCGTAGAACCAATATCATTTCTTTTTCCGTCGGCAATAACCAAAAGCCCTTTTTCTTTTGCATAACTGCAAGTTTTGTGGAAAACCTCCATTCCCTCAAGCCCGTACATTTCATAATAGGCTAATTGGGGTTTTACTGCAGGAATGATATCCCATACTGCATCAATAATAGATTTATTAAAGCTCAATATGGCCTTTGCCGCCCCTTTTAGATTCTTACCATATTCATTATACATTTGTTCCCGTATAAAGGAAGGTACATAGTCTATTTGGGGATCTAAACCCACGACGGTTGGATTGTTTTTTTTCCTTATTTCTTCGATTAACTTGTCCACAAACATAATTTTATCTCCTTATCCAACTATTTGTGTAATGCCCTATTTACTCGTAATGTAGAATACCCCTAAAGGAGTATCCCCTCCCTTACGACAACATTTCCGTTAACTATTGTATGATATATCTGCCCTTTGAGAACAAACCCATCAAAGGGCGAGTTCTTACCCTTTGATTTGAATTTACTGACATCTACGGTAAATTCCTCGTCAATATCAACAACTGCTATATCTGCACTCCTACCTAACTCTAAGGTCCCCTTATTTAATCCTAATATGTTCGATGGGTTTATACACATTTTTTTTATCAATTCATTGATTGTGAGATGTCCCGGCTCTACAAGATACGTTACAGCCAACGGAAACGCTGTTTCAAATCCTGCGATCCCATTTGCGGCCATATTAAATTCCACATTTTTTTCATCCACATGGTGCGGCGCATGATCGGTGGCAATCACATCAATCGTTCCATCCTTTAGCCCCTCTATTACAGCCCTAACATCCTTTCTAGTCCTTAAGGGGGGATTGACCTTTGCGTTGGTATCAAAGTTTTCGCACGCCTCATCTGTAAGTACAAAGTAATGTGGGCATGTCTCGCAAGTCACTGCCACACCCCTTGATTTGGCGTGTCTTATAAGCTCTACGGATAACTCGGTGCTCACATGGGCTATGTGAATAGGGACCCCCGTATATTCTGATAATATAAGTTCTCTGGCGACCATTATCTCTTCAGCTGCCGAAGGTATACCCCTAAGCCCCATTATTGTGGATTGGTACCCATCATTCATCACCCCACCATCTGCAACGTCCAGATCTTCACAATGGGATATTACGGTTATATCAAATGTCGATGAGTATTCCAGCGCTCTTTTCATAAGACAGGAATTTTCCAAAGGCCTACCGTCATCTGATATAGCAACCGCCCCTGCAAATTTTAGCTCCCCTATTTCCGAAAGCTCCTTTCCCTCCTGGCCTTTTGTTATTGCCCCAATAGGATATACATTCACATATCCTTCCTTTTTGGCTTTGTCAATAATATATTTTATGGCAGACTCATTATCCACAACCGGATCTGTATTAGGCATACATGCCACAGAGGTAAATCCACCCATGGCTGCACTTTTTGTACCGCTTTCGATATCTTCCTTGTATTCAAATCCCGGTTCTCTCAAATGGCAATGTGCATCCACAAATCCCGGCAAAACCAGTTTGCCTTTGGCGTCAATTATATTGCAGTTGCGACATTCAATACCATTATTAATCTCAATTATTTTTCCGTCGCAAACTAATATATCCGTTACGGCATCTGTTTTAGTTTTTGGATCTACAACGTGACCGCCCTTAATTAATACCTTCAATGCTACCCCTCCTTGTTAAAAGATAAAGGAGAGCCATCCTAACTGCAACTCCATTTGTGACCTGCTCATTTATAAGTGATTTGTCGCCGTCAATTACTGATGTAGACATCTCAACCCCTCTATTAACCGGTCCCGGATGAAGCACCAAGGCATCCTCCTTTGCAAGCTTTAATCTTTTCTCATCCAACCCAAAAAATCTGTAATATTCTCTTAAACTGGGGAATAGGCCACTTTTTTGTCTTTCTTTTTGTATCCTCAGGCCAACAATTACATCGGCATCAATCAACGCCTCTTGGACAGTGGTAAAGACCTTAACCCCAACCTTTTCCATATCCCTTGGAATTAATGTTGAAGGGCCTGCAACACATACCTTAGCTCCCATCTTTGTCATTCCCCATATATTACTTCTAACCACCCTGCTATGATAGATATCGCCTATTATCGCAACCTTCAATCCCTCAAGACTTCCTTTCTTCTCCATAACGGTAAACATATCAAGAAGGGCCTGGGTTGGATGCTCATTCATACCATCCCCGGCATTTATTATGGAGGCATTAACATTTCTAGCAAGCAGGTGGGGAGTCCCTGCCATCGAATGCCTTATTATAATTACATCTGCCCCCATCATGTCTATTGTTTTGCCAGTATCAATCAGGGTTTCACCTTTGGCTACACTGCTTGCTGATACAGATATGTTTGCAGCACTGGCACTCATATATTTAGCTGCAAGTTCAAAAGATAGCCTTGTCCTTGTACTATTTTCGTAAAATAGAGTAATAATGGATTTACCCTGAAGATGTGGAGTCTTCTTATTCTTTGATTCAAGGATAAGTTTCATCGTTTTCGCAGTATTTAAAATATGCTTTATTTGTTCTCCTGTCAGTTCCTTGAGCCCTAAGAGGTCTTTTGTCATTTGAACACCTCGCTTTGAATTAAACTTATTATCAATGGAGAACAAATAAATGTCTCCATAACATACAACGGTATATTTTATCTTGCAAAAGCCATCCCATACGACTAGGAAGCCTTCGGCTTGTAAAGTCTTGCCTGTATCAAATGTACCTAAAAAATAGTAAGGAGCGTATACTCCTTACTATTTTTTAGGTACTAGCATCTTTAAAAGAATATGTTCATATTTGGAAACAAAAACAACATTACGCATCTTTATTATATCCATTGATTTTACATTGTGGGTATATGCAAAATATCTCATATTTAAAATCCTTCCCCAAAATATCTTTACCCTCTCACAAGGAACCTTATTTTTGTGGTCCGCTGCAATCGTTTGATCCCTTGCATAATAAGGTCATCCTTTAAGGTGCTACCACCGTTTCTATATCGCTGATCGTTACTGAATCTTCCCCATCGAATTCGCTTATTTTAACGTTTATTAATTCAAGTTTGGATGTTGGGACATTCTTGCCCACATAATCCGGCCTTATAGGCAATTCCCTATGTCCTCTATCTATAAGAACCGCCAGCTGTATCAGCCTAGGTCTCCCTATATCCATAAGTGCATCAATGGCCGCCCGGACGGTCCTACCAGTATATATGACATCATCAACAAGAACTATTTTTTTATTGTTTATGGAAAAATTTATTTCTGTTCCGTTGATTACGGGGTGCTCAGCAAGCAAGCTTAAATCATCCCTGTAAAAAGTTATATCAAGAATGCCAACCGGTACATCTTTTCCCTCTACCTCCCCGATCTTCTTGGCGATCATCCTAGCCAAGGGTACACCCCGTCTTTGTATGCCTATTAATATAAGATCGTCAATACCTTTATTCTTTTCGATAATCTCATGCGAAATCCTAGTTGTGGCCCTTTTTATTCCATTTGCGTCCATTATTTTAGCCTTGTCAAGCATTCCTTATGCACCTCATTTTTCCTATATGTGAAGGCTTTATCCGTTCACATTATACTAAAAAAGCTTCCCACCACAAGGTAAGAAGCCAATAAACGTACAGTTTTCTGCCAGCTACTATCAATTTTCTTACCTTTTAAGTCTCTCGGGACCTAATTAAAGGCTCAATTATTTAGTTCTTTTTAATATTAACACAATGAAAGTTGATTGTCTATATATTCGCAATTTTTATCTTTATATTTTGCATTTGCCCATGTAAAACCTTTTTCGCAACTTGTGTAATTTTACTATTTACATCCTGCCTCTGCCCATTGAGCGGGGCTCTTTTTTTAAGTTGATTCCAAGTATCCCCCCCACACAACCCGATAGAATTCCGACTATAAACATGGTCACAACCTGCCTGTCTATGGAAAAATCTTTGTAGCCTGTACTGCTTAGCAAATATAGAACTACCATATATACAATTCCTACGATCCCACCATTTAACCAGCCCTTACTCTTTACATTTTTTGAGGAGAGCCATCCAGCCACAACAATGCTCAAAAGTGTCGTTATTATTACCGCTGTTGGTATATATCTTTGGGGAAAATCTGTAAAGGTCAATATATACGCAAACACCGCAAAAATAGGCAATGTGATAAGGTAGGATACCAATATACCTTTAATTATAATCATTAAGTTGGAATGTTCGCTTAAAATATTCTTTGCCGTATTCCCAGTCTTATTAACCATAGCAACCTCCAATAGATAATAGTTTTTTATACTAATAATCTATTGTCCTTCCCCCGGATATAGAACTAGGAAAATATCCTGTTATTACTTTAAGGCAAAAGACCTCCCCCCATAACAATCTTCTTATCAAACAATTTTATAAAATAATAACCATCCCCATTCATCCCTACCGAAACCATAGACTGCCCTCCACCCCTTCCCATAAGCCTATTAATGGATTGCTCTGCAACATATATACCCATAATCATAATAAAAAAAGAAAGCACGCAAACAAAAATGCTCTTTCTTTTAGTGATTCTAATTTTTCTGTATCGCTCTACTCTATTCATTAACAAACACCATTTTCCATAGATAATATGATTTTTATTATTCCCATATTATTATCATTTATTATTTATGATTTCACCGATAACCTCGGCAAGATATTTTGCGCTTTCTAGGCATTCACCGATAGTATTTCCATCCCCCCCCACCTCGATTATAAGAGCGCCATTAGCCAAATGCTGATTATACCTATTATGGCTTATATAAATAGGCCGTGTCAGCCCTGGATACCTATCGTTTAATTTTTGCTGAAGTCTGATAGCAAGCCTTAAATTTTCTCTCCACTTAGGATGTTCAAGGCCTGTTCCATCGGTGCCGACCACAAACATTACCCTTGCTGCTTCTTTATTATTTACCTTATTTGTAAGCCTTAGTTTTTTTTCACCCAAGCCATCCCTATGAATATCTAAAATGATTTTGATTGAGGGATAACTTTTTAGAATATTTGTGGCTGTATTTAGGGATCGCCCATAACACCCGTCATCCGACGGATAGTTATGTACAGTGGCATTATGGATAACTTCAATATCATATTTTTTTCTCAAAATACCAGCAAGTTCTTCTCCTACCCTTACTACACTATACCTAGTATCCGTGGTCCTATTGGGTATACCACTTTTATTAAGATCCTTTAAATCCTTAATGTAACTCTCATTTGTATGAGTATGGTATATGAGTACCTTCGGCCCCTTTTTATCGAATTCTATATCCAAAGATTTGCTCATGATTTCTTTTACATCAATTTTATAACTTGTCTCATTATTATTTATCGCTATCTCGTTTATCGTAATGGGGTTATTTTCAGGGGTACCCCCTCTATCCGACTCATTTGCTGTATAAAAGATACTGCTAGATGGTGATGTTGGATTCAGACCATGCTTGTCTTCATTTTTACCTTTATTTCCTGTCCCCTCGGATTCCTTTGTTTCTGCTATGTAAAAATACGGTTTACTGTCCATACCTTCGGCAAATTGTTTTTGGTAATCATTAATATAAAAACTACGAAAATAAGGAGATTGAAAACATAAAATAGTAGGTGTGTTATTCATATCAAAATGAAAGATTGTCTCTAGGGTTTCCTTTGCATGTTCGGATAAGGAAATACCTACATTGCCACTATTGTAAATAGTCCCAATAATTGGCAGGGTGAATCTAAGATTTGATCTGTAGGTTTCCGTATCAATCTTTTCTATAATTCCCTTATCCCATTTAGAAAAAATATTGCCGCCAAGTATACCCAACTTAATTGATGCTGCCGATAGCAAAATAGCTAAAATGACCTTTGCTACTATAGTATATCTAAACCTGTGTTTTCCTGAATCGTATCCCTTCATTTTATCCCCCGTTATAAGTACAAAATTTATATATTTGAAAATATGACTATATAATAATTATATTCATTGCACTATTTTTAATGATAACTATTGATTTTTACTTAAAAAAGATGTATACTAATATAGAAAGATCTACATGGACATCAAAATAAACAATCACATCGTCTTTTTTTTCATATTATTCATGATATCTTGCAACTTGTGTTGCTATTATAATTGGATTTTGTCGATTATTGACGGGTGCGTTAGATGACTTTTTATATAGTAACCTTTATAACAAAGTTAGTACATCTACGATTATGATAATTTTTTCAAAAGATTTAATCTACTTTTTATTTCTATAGAACAACTCTATACATAAAAAAGGAGGAGTACATATGTACAGCTTTACTACGTTGTTTTGTTATAATTGCAAATCTGCCCTACTCAATTTGCCGGAGACAGAGGTCTTAAAATTGGATGGTCTTAATTTCGTTTGCGAATGCTGCGGCCATCAAAATCTCCTGAGAAAAAATCAGTTCTTAAAAAGTGTTAACACTGATGATCCTTATACTAACACACAGAGTATCGACAGTATCGTTGCCAACAGATCCTTATACTATTAATTATAAATCATAAATTCAAGTTGGTTTCCCACATATTACGGCAAAGGACCCCTGTATAATACAGGGGTCCTTATGTTAGAAAGCATATAATAATTGCTACCGTTTTGGTTCTATACTAGTGTTTTAATAGGTTCTTTTTTTTCGCTGCAATCTTGTTGGGAAACTTCTTGCTTATCAAGCCCACTCTCATGGAAATTCTTAAAGGCTACTGATAGCATCAGCTTTATCCTATTTAGCTGATTAACTTCACTTGCACCGGGGTCATAGTCTACAGCCGTAATATTGGAATAGGGATATAGCCTTTTAAGTTCTTTTATCATCCCTTTTCCAGTTACATGATTGGGCAGACAGGCAAAGGGCTGCATACACACTATGTTTTGTGCGCCGCTTCTTATCAGTTCTATCATTTCAGCCGTTAAAAACCACCCTTCTCCTGTTTGGTTTCCTATGGATAGAATATCCGAGGCCATATGTGCAAGTTTGGATATAGAACAAGGAGGCGTAAATCTCCTGCTTTGTCCAAGTGCTTTTTTCAAATCCCTTCGGTAATATTCTATCACCGAAATCGCCACATTTTTTATTATTCTATCCAGCCTTTTTCCGGACAAGTGAGAATATTTAAAATTCTCGTTGTATGCACAATATAGCAAAAAATCAGTTAGATCCGGCATCACGGCTTCCGCACCTTCCGCTTCAATTATGTCTACAATATCATTGTTTGCTTGGGGATGAAATTTCACGAGAATCTCCCCCACCAAGCCTACTTTGGGTTTGTCTATATTGCATAAATCTAAATTATCAAATTCATGCACTATTTCATATATATTCTTCCTGAATGTTTTGTGGGAGCCACTTTTTACTGATTCTTTGCATTCGCTAACCCATTTGTCGTATAACAAGTTGGCCGAACCTTTTATCCTTTCGTAGGGCCTTACTCTGTACAAAACCCTCATAAGCAGATCCCCGTAAACAACCGCCATAAGAGCTTTATTGATAAGACTAGGTCCGATCTTAAACCCTGGATTCTTCTCTAGCCCGGCAAGATTTAGAGATATTACCGGTATATGTGAAAGTCCAATATCTTCTAGGGCCTTTCTTATAAACCCTATATAGTTTGTGGCCCTGCAGCCCCCAGCCGTTTGGGAAATCATAAGCGAGACATTATCAATGTCATATTCTCCAGATTTTAGGGCTTCTATCAACTGGCCCACAACAAGTATTGAAGGATAACAAGCATCGTTGTTCACGTACTTTAGGCCTTCATCTATAGCGTTTTTACTTACGACAGGCAATACCTTCAAATTGTAACCGGAAGCTTTAAATGCCTCCTCTAATAGCTGGAAATGTATAGGGGACATTTGTGGCACCAATATGGTATGTTCTTTACGCATATTCTCGGTAAATTCTACCCTTTTATAGCTACTGTCTTCAATTTCTGTCCTAAGTTTGGTTCTATCCCTTTCCTCCATCGCAGCCATAAGGGATCTTATACGTATCTTTGCTGCCCCTAGATTATCAATCTCATCAATTTTGAGCAGGGTATAGATTTTTTTACCTCCTGAGAGGATTTCCTCCACCTGATCGGTTGTTACAGCATCCAGCCCGCAACCGAAAGAGTTCAGTTGAACAAGCTCAATGTTGTTTGTCTGCTTTACAAAACTTGCAGCCCTGTATAATCTAGAATGATACATCCATTGATCCATAACCCTCAGGGGATATTGTATTTTCCCCAAATGGGCTATTGAATCCTCGGTAAGGACAGCCATACCAAAACCGGTTATAATATTGGGTATTCCGTGGTTGATCTCGGGATCAATATGATAGGGACGCCCGGCAAGGACAATGCCTTTTTTGCCGGTACTTTCGAGGTATTCCAGCGTTTCCTCCCCTTTGAGCCTTATATCAAGCCTTGCCTTCTCCTCCTCTAGCCATGCCTTTTGTACCGCCCGTCGTATATCCTTCCTAGGGATTTTATACCCCTTAAACACTTCATACAGCCTTTTTATCAATCTCTTTTTGTTGTCCATTGGCAAAAACGGGTTTAAATAGCTCACCCCGCTGTCCTTCAATGAATCCATGTTGTTCTTAATTACTTCTGGATACGAGGTGACTATGGGACAGTTATAATAATTATCGCAACCCTTGTATTCCTTCTTTTCATAGGGAAGACAGGGATAAAATATTATATCTACACCCCTTTTTATTAAGCTTTCAACATGTCCATGGGCAATTTTTGCGGGGTAACATGCGGATTCCGAAGGTATTGTTTCCATTCCAAGCTGATATATTTGCTTTGAGGATCTTGGGGAAACTTCCACCCGAAATTTCAGCTCCGTAAAAAACGTGTGCCAAAAGGGATAATTTTCGTATAGGTTAAGCACCCTTGGTATGCCCACCGTTCCCCTGACCGCCTCTTTTTTGGTTAGTGACTTATATGAAAACATCCTCTTATACTTATAATCAAAAAGATCTGGAACTCCGTTGCGTCTTTGGTCCATCCCAGCTCCCCGTTCACATCGGTTCCCCGATATGAATTCCCTTCCCCCTTGAAACGTGTTTATTGTAAGCAGACAGTTGTTACCGCATAGCCCGCATCTTCTCATTGATACCTTACTGCTAAAACTGTCAATATCCCTTGATCCTATAAGTGTACTTTCGTACCCTGGTTTGTACCGCTGATGTGCAATAAGGGCAGCGCCGTAGGCACCCATTAGCCCTGCTATATCAGGTCTTATAACTTCCTTTCCAGCAATAAATTCAAAACTTCTTAAAACCGCCTCATTATGAAATGTCCCGCCCTGCACAATAACTTTTTCACCTAATTCCTGGGGGTTTCTGATCTTTATAACCTTTTGAAGTGCGTTTTTTATAACCGAATAGGAAAGCCCTGCAGAAATATCCCCCACTGTAGCCCCCTCTTTTTGGGCTTGCTTCACTCTGGAATTCATAAATACGGTACAGCGCGAACCCAAATCTACTGGCGACTTGGCCAAAAGTGCCTCCTCGGCAAATTTCTCCACACTCAAATTCAGCGAGTGGGCAAAGGTCTCTATAAAAGATCCGCACCCTGAGGAGCAGGCTTCATTGAGCATAATACTATCAATTACACCATTTTTCACCCTTAGACACTTCATATCCTGCCCGCCTATATCAAGAATAAACTCTACCCCCGGCAATACCGATTCCGCAGCCTTGTAATGGGCTATTGTCTCTATCTCCCCTATGTCCACCTTTAGAGCAGATTTTATAAGTGCCTCTCCATACCCGGTAACCGTAGAATTGGCAATAACTGATCCCTCGGGTAGCATTTCATAGATCTCTTTTATAATCTTTATTGTGGATTTTAACGGGCTGCCATTGTTGCTCCCATAATGTGAATATAATATAGCACCAGAATCATCCGTTAATACAACCTTTGTGGTCGTTGAACCTGCATCAATACCTAAAAAACACCTTCCCCTGTATGTCGTTATATCGCCCTGGGGAACGCTATCCTTTGCATGCCTTGCACGAAAGTCTTCAAGTTCCTTGCTATCTTTAAACAAAGGCTCAAGCCTTTCTACCTCGTGAACAGTAATATCGTCTAAAACATTTAGTCTATTAGCTAACGAGTGGAAAGCCATTCTGTTTATATCTTCCGAGGCAAGCGCAGCCCCCAAAGCTACGAAAAGCTCCGCATTATCCGGTGAAATTACTTGATGTACTTCCAGCCCCAGAGTTTCCACAAATCTTTCCCTTAATTCGGGAAGGAATTGCAGGGGACCTCCCAAAAACGCCACATTTCCCCGTATAGGCTTACCACATGCAAGCCCGCTAATAGTCTGGTTTACTACCGATTGAAAAACTGACGCCGCTATATCTTCCCTTGCGGCACCTTCATTTATCAAAGGCTGAATATCCGTCTTTGCAAACACCCCACATCGTGCAGCAATTGGGTAAATAACCTTGTGGTTTTCTGCCAGCTTATTAAGGCCTAGGGCATCGGTTTTGAGAAGAGATGCCATTTGATCGATAAAAGCACCTGTACCACCTGCACAGGTTCCATTCATCCTCTGCTCAATTCCTCCATCAAAGTATATTATTTTTGCGTCCTCTCCCCCAAGCTCAATCACAACATCGGTCTGCGGAATAAAATTTTCTATCGCCTTAGTGCTTGCAATTACCTCCTGTATAAAATCAAGTCCAAGCCATTTTGAAACGGAGATCCCACCTGATCCTGTAACCATTATGGTAATATCGTCATCAGGAAAATTTGCGTAGGCCTCCTCTATCAACGAAGATATAGTCTTTTTTATATCCGAGTAGTGTCTTTGGTACTTTCCGAATAATATATTTTCATATTTATCAAGTATAACTAATTTCACGGTAGTGGAACCTATATCCAACCCTATACGCAATACTCTATTCATAGTTAACGTAGCCTCACCTTGTGCTACATTCACGCCCCTTTCAAAACCCTCTACATCACGATTATTAGCCTAAACCGGAGCCCTAGCATCGCCGAAGTATATTATTAATTTATGCAATCTTTCACAGTATTTGAGAACAAGCAGCTAATTTGATAAAAAACCAATCTTATTTAAGGGATAGAATCTAAAAAAAGCTCTTCCCCCAACACTCCCTATAGAAACTGTACCAAAAACCCTGCTATCTTTGCTGCACGCAGGCAATCGGTTATCACCTAGGACATATATATGCCCTTTTGGAACAATAATTTCACTATATTGGGGTTCTACTTGTAAAGTTCCTTCTGAGCCAACGTTAATATAATTCTCCTCAATACTGATATCGTTAACAAAAACTTTTCCATCCCGGATCTCTACCTTATCACCCTCTATACCTATTATCCTTTTGATGATAGGGCTTCTTTCCGCTTCTAGATTGGGGTAGCTATTTATTGTTACTATATCACCCCTTTTTAACTTATTAAATCTAGGGCCTATCTTTTCGATAATGAGCCTGTCACCATCATGAAGAGTTATCTCCATCGAGCTCCCACTTACAATAGTTATTTGCGCAACAAAATTGACTATAAAAAGCCCTAGCAATATTGCGATTATTATATGGATCGACCAATCTAATATTTCCTTAATAACAGAATTCTTTGACGTAATAATTCCTCCTCTATATAAATACAGCCAAAATTTCTGAATCATCATGCTATTTGGTTTAAAGGATACCTCCCAATATAATAAATTCTATCTAACTTAAGGCGAACTATCAAGAGGTATAATATAATACGAGTACAACTTTACGGCCCTGCTGGGATACAGTTGTTAAATATCTGTTTTTATATGAAGCTCTTTTATTTGTTCCTTTTCAACAACATCCGGTGCTTCTGACATAAGACATGATGCATTTTGCACCTTGGGAAATGCGATAACATCCCTTATGCTGTCGCATCCGCTTATTAGCATTACCAGCCTATCTAGCCCAAAAGCCATGCCCCCGTGCGGGGGTGTTCCATACTTGAAGGCCTCAAGTAAAAAACCAAATCTTGCTTTGGATTCTTCATCACTGAATCCAAGAAGCCTAAACATCTTGGATTGCAGTTGTTGGCTATGGATTCTAATGCTGCCCCCACCTATTTCATTACCATTTAGGATCATATCATAAGCCTTAGCTCTAACTTCGCTGGGCTCGGTATCTAACATATCAATATCCTCATTCATTGGCGATGTAAAAGGATGGTGCTTTGCTACAAAACGCTCATCCTCCTCATCATATTCAAATAATGGAAATTCTGTAACCCATAAAAATTTGAATTCCCTGTCCGAAACTAAATTAAGTTTTTTTGCGATTTCCACCCTCAAATGCCCTAATGAGTCAAAAACTATCCTCTCCTTGTCTGCAACAAAACATATTAGATCGCCTGGTTTTGCCTCAACTCTATCCATAATTGAATTGATCTCCCCATCACTTAAAAATTTGGTTATGGGGGATCTAAATCCTTCCTCCTGCACTACAATCCATGCCATTCCCTTTGCACCGTAGGTTTTTACAAATTCGGCTAATGCATCGATCTCTTTTCTTTTGAATTTTTCGCCACAGCCCTTCGCATTTATAGCCCTTACACTTCCACCATTTTCAACAACATCAGCAAAGACTTTAAATTTGCAATCCGCAACTAAATCTGATACATCTACTAATTCCAAGCCAAACCTAATATCCGGTTTGTCCGATCCATACCTTTCCATTGCCTCCTTGTAAGGCATCCTCAAAAATGGTGTTTGTATGTTAATATCTAATACATCTGCAAATAATTTTTTAATAAATCTTTCATTTACTGATAGTATATCATCCATATCCACAAAGGACATTTCCAGATCTATCTGGGTAAATTCCGGTTGTCGGTCTGCCCTTAAATCTTCATCCCTAAAACATTTTACAATTTGAAAATACTTGTCGAAACCTGCGACCATTAAAAGCTGCTTGAAAAGCTGGGGTGATTGAGGTAGAGCAAAGAATTTACCTGGATGTATTCTGCTGGGTATAAGATAATCCCTTGCACCCTCAGGCGTACTCTTTGTCAACATTGGTGTTTCTATCTCTAAAAAACCTTCCCCATCATAATAGTCCCTTGCCGACTTTGCAATCTTATGTCTTAATATTAAATTTCTTTGCATATCTGGGCGACGCAGATCTACATATCTGTATTTGAGCCTTACCGCCTCACTTACATCTGAATTTTCTTCAATATATAAAGGTACTGTCTTAGCGCTGCTTAGTATCCTCAGCTCTTTTGCTATAATTTCGATCTCCCCAGTGGGCATATCGGGATTTATGGCCTCGGGTGCCCTTTTAGCAACCACGCCTCTTACTGCGACTACATATTCGCCCCTTACCTTTTCAGCCTTTTTAAAAACTTCCCCATCGGTTTTATCATCAAATAAGGCCTGTATCAGTCCACTTCTATCTCTTATATTGATAAATATGACTCCGCCAAGATTTCTTGTCCTTTGGCACCATCCCATGACGGTGACATCCCTGCCAATATCATCGATATTTAGCTCGGCACACATATGGGTCCTAGCCAACCCGTTAATTGATTCATCCATACATTCCACACCTTTCATTTATTGCTTCATTTTTAATCGATCCGTTAATGTCCCAAGGCTTATTTCTTTTTCTTCGCCACTTTCCATGCTCCTTAACACTGCTTTTCCGGATTCTATTTCTTTATCACCCAAAACAATAGAATACCTTGCTTTAAGCCTGTTGGCATGCTTCATTTGCGCCTTAAGGCTTCTACCCATTAAATCCTTTTGGGCGCTTAGGTATTCCCTCCTAAGTTCGTACACCTTTTTCTCTGCATACCTATGGGCCCTATCACCCACCGCAGCAATAAAAATATCGATACCCTCGGGTGGGGAAATCCTGATCCCTTGGTTTTCCATAACCATCAAAAGCCTTTCCATTCCGACTGCAAAACCTATTCCATGCGTGGGCTTTCCACCGCAAGCCTCGACCAAACCGTCGTAGCGCCCGCCACCACAAACCGTACCCTGCGTTCCTATATCATCCGACACAAATTCAAATACAGTTTTTGTGTAATAATCAAGTCCCCTTACAATTCTCTTATCAACGCAGTAATCGATCTCCAGATTATCAAGCCCCCCCTTTAGCTCCTCAAAATGAAGCTTGCATTCTTCGCAAATATGATCAATAAGAGCTGGGGCATCGGCGGTAATCTTTCTACAGTTCTCCTCTTTGCAGTCAATAATTCTTAGTGGATTTTTCTCAAATCTCGTTTTACAAGTATCACACATTCCGTTTAAATGAGGTCTTAGATGATCAATTAATAGTCTGTTATACTCTTTTCGGCAAATGGGACAGCCAATGCTATTTATATTGAGACTAATTTGGGTTATGCCAAGCCTATCTAAAAGTAAACGCAGCATACTAATTATCTCTACATCAACCGAAGGTGAACTTGAGCCAAACGCCTCTACCCCGAACTGACGAAATTCCCTATAGCGGCCTTTTTGAACATTTTCGTACCTATAAGCAGTAATATTATAATATAACCTGACAGGCTGGGGAAGCGAAGCCATGCCATTTTCAATATAGCTGCGTACAACCCCTGCAGTCCCCTCGGGTCTTAGTGTTATACTCCTCCCCGCCTTATCAAGAAATGTGTACATTTCTTTTTGAACAACATCGGTGGTTTCACCAACCCCTCGCTGAAATAATTCAGTGTGTTCAAACACGGGTAGGCGAATTTCCTCATAGCCATAATCTGAGCAAATTTTGGCTATTTCCTTTTCAATGAAATGCCATTTATAAACTTCAGTGGGTAATATATCCCTTGTCCCTTTGGGCGACCTTATTAACATTGTATACCTCCAGTTAAAAATAATTGCTGGATAGGGGCATAACAACCCGTTTTTCTGATCATTCCCCCATCTTCGAATGCTTGCCAAAACCCAGCTTAATCTAAAGTAAGTAGTTTGTTGGTTTCAAATCCCCGTTTAAGGGCTTCCCCTTCAATTAAAAGCCTCCCGTCTGACCAGATGCCAGGGACGAGAGGCCTTTTTTTATCGACACCTTATCTTGCTGGGCATTTTGTATCCTGCCCTTTTTGTATTCTTATGACGCAAAAATCCATATCCCAAGCAAGTCATCCAACAGTCTTTATCCGCTGAATCTATTAAAGTTTCGCAATAGACCCCACTTAAAAAGGCTTGAGGCCACAATACTCGCCTTCGTGCAACGAGTTAGTAATCTTATACCCATTAATGCCCCATACAGCGAATATAATGCCGATTTATTTTATGCCATATATAATATAAAATTATCGATTTCATTTTAATTGTTTAAAGTAAAATTGTCAATAGCCCGCAAGTTTTGCATTTTAGGTTCTAAGGAACTACAAACATATACCTGCTATTCGCAAACACGACAACATCACCATCTTTTAACTCATATTCCAAACTTCCGGTAAGCCTTTTATCGTTGACAAATGTACCGTTTCTCGAATTTAGATCCTTGAGAAAATAGCGATTATCCCTCGAAATTATCTCGGCATGTACTTTCCCCACCGCATTGTTTTTGCTTATGTAGTCTGCGTTTCCCCTGAGCCTGCCAACAATAAAGCTTGGTTTATTTATTTCTATCCTTTCTAAGATACCATTGTTTTTCCCGTCAAGATAGGGGTAAATATTCCTTTTACGACCGAAATTCTCCGATCCATCAGCGCAAAGAATCACAGTTTTATCTATTGGATTGTGGGGACCAAATCTGGGTATTGGGTTCTTAGTGCCTCCTGATTTCGTTTTGTTGATGGAAGGGGCTGAGGTCATCGCAGGCAAGGGAGCACCTTTTTGTTCTTTTGTACTATTGCTCAGCCTTTTTGGTTCTGGGTTTGTTGAATGCTCTACTGGGATCTCTATCTTGTTTTTTTCCACTAGAATATTTTTCCACAACAAAAAACTACCCGCCGCAGCCAATAAAGTAACAGCAAATATATTGACAGCCGTATCATTACCTAATGAATCCATTATACCCGATATGAGCAATATAATTGAAATCGCTATAATTAAACTTTGAAGGGCCGCACCAATAACTATTGTAGAGGTTTTATACTTTACCTTAAACTTGGCATTGTCCTTTGCTTTTAAATTTAAAGGATCTTCAGTTTTATTGGGCATCTGAATCCCTGGTATAGGCCATGACTTTTTATTTTTCTTTAGCTCCGTCCTTTGTGATACCTGAAGCTTTGAAACCTTAGGCGTAGGTATTGAGGGTTTTTCTATTCGTGTTTCAGGTGTTTTAGACATGGGAATCTGTGGTTTGGATATTTGTGGTTTTAGCGCTTTTGCATTAATATCCACCTCATCTTCCCCTTTAAACTTTACTTCAGAAGATGAGTGTTGGTTTGGGAGGCTAACATTATCAAAAGGCTGCGCATTTATATATTGTTTTTGCATCCCTCCCCCCATTTTTAATTCTTTTAGTAAATGGTTAAACTGAAGAATATTAAAGGTATCTGTCTTTAGAATTCCCAAAACCCTTGCAAGGAAGTTATCGCCCCTGGTCTCTTCGATATTAGCACCAAACATAATAAAGTTTATTGTAAAATTTTTGAGGGCATCATTTACATCCAGCTCAAAATTTAGAGGAAGATAAACCATAGAAATTTCTTTGCTATTGGGATCAAGGTAAATATATTCTTTTTCTAAAATAAACGATTTATCAAACAAAAGATAATCTCTAGCATCTAGGATAATCTTTGTAATATCAAAAAATATGTCTATAAACTCATCTCTTCTTAATTTGTTTCTTTTAAGGTATTGGGCCAAGGTTAATTTTGACGTAATATTATACTTAATATGGTGCATTGAATCCTTCTGGACAAAACTCATAGGCAATATATTTTTGTTTGGATTATTTTTTAACATTTCAATTTGATATGTTACTATTTCTTCATCAATTGCTGCACTTGCTACAAGAAAGCTTCCCGCAGCATTGCTCTCGTAACTGAATTTAAATTTGTCTAAGTAACCCATGGGTTACCCCTCCTTAATTTAATATATAGTATTACATTATAATCTCTAATAGCATAGCA
This sequence comes from Clostridium sp., assembly GCA_012798835.1. Taxonomy (GTDB): domain Bacteria; phylum Bacillota; class Clostridia; order Acetivibrionales; family Acetivibrionaceae; genus Hungateiclostridium. The sequence goes on along the minus strand of JAAZML010000117.1, from coordinate 15,098 downwards.
ATCGATACCATTCTACCCTTCCTCGGTCTGCCTTCCATACCCCTCTTTGTAAATAATTGTTATGGAAGGTTCTAATGCCATTGCCTCGTCTCTTAGTTCCTCAAACATTTCTTCTCTTTCTTTTGTAAGTGTACCTTCTGGTATTACGATTATGAAGGTTCTGGAATCCACGCCTTTATCGTCCTTTGTTTTTGATAAAAACTTGTTAACACTTGATTTTAATGAACTTTTAGTGTTTTTAATATCTTTATAAGTTTTGCAATCCAAATTAATACTTCTTACCCCATAGGTATTAGGGGTCTTAGGGTAACGCTGTGGATAGTTTTCCAGCTCTTTTGCGACAATAAATTTACCATATGTAAAGGGACTTTCATCCCAAATCGAGGTCTCGTCGGATTCTTCCTCTTCTGAAGCACGTACCATTGTCGACTTGTCTCCCTTTAACCAACCTCTCACCACCGAACGTTGCTTCATCTCAATTTCAGGAAGAACATTTATTGGAAGTGCTAATTTTATCTTGTATCTAACCGTTACATCTATAGATTTATTGTCTGTAAACAATTTAGTTTTGAATTTAAATGCCTTTAGGGGATCCCCCTCCTCACCCATATCAACATAGGCACCTACCCTTCCCTTGCGCCCGATAACCCCCCTGTCGATATATTTATCCATAAAAAATTTTAAAAGGGGTTCTGCAAGTATGCCCTTTATATTCTCATAACCAGCACCGAGAAATAGGGAAGCTACACTTATAAATTCATCTTTTGGGTTTTCTTTAACTTCTTTTAATACATCCTTTATATCACCCATTGACTCTTTGCTTTGTTGGTACAGTTCTTCAACTCCACCACCTGCTGTATGTATTGAGTCTGAACCCTGGTGAAAACTATCACCTAATGCATTAAACACTTCCAACAGCTGTTTGCCATGCCCCGAGGCCCTCTCTCCGTATTCAGCAGACATGGAAGTAATATCATCGTTTATATCCTGCAAACCCGAAATTGAATATAGGTAGCTATATGTCGCAATTTCATTGGTTGCACCGTTTAAAGCGTACTGAACATTATTTTGTATGTATATGACCTTTATAAAAAATATTATCGTTAAAAAAACACATATAAATATTGGCAATGATATTGCCGCCTCTAATGTAAGCGAACCTTTTTTGTCCTTTATCAAACCCCTGAATTTATTCATGTTTCTCACCCTAATTTCCCTTTATAAGCTATAAGCCACAAAAAAACTTGAAATAATCAAAGCATATGAATTTGCAAGTGGATGACCGAGTTTTTGGCAACTTTTTGATCAATATTTATGTTTGGCAATGTCAATAACCCTTGTACAAAATAGTATCAAATTTTATTCTTTTCCCATCACCGGTTTTTAATCTACTGGGGATAAAAGTATTCGGCAGGAAAATATTCCTTACGGACACTTCTGAATCAACCCGCATATATGTACTACAGTCAGACATTTTAAAAGAGTCATCTTCCAATGCAAGCCTCATGTTTACTTGAATTAAATCAGCAACTCTTTTCATTTTTTTCTCTCTGTTTGAAGCCAGTAGCAGTAACCTTAAATAGTCGGCATATTTCATCGAAAGTAATGAAGCCTTAAAATTGGTTTTCATTGCACCTGTATCTTTTGTATTCCCAAAGGAGTCTACAAAACTATTGACTTCTTCCTTACCTACACTGGCTGTTTTTCTAAGGGTCTCCTTAAAGGATTTAGTCAATTCAGTTTTGTGGAATGAAATATTATTCTTAATTTCTTCTTTTATCTTCCCCTTTGAATTTTGGATGGTATTAAAGATAAGACTATTTATTTTTTTACTAGCTTCCTCTACCTTCAACCCAAGCACTGTCTCTCCCTGGGATGTTAATGAGGTTAAATGCTCTATGGCCTCTTCGAAATACATATTCTTATATTCTTCGAGGACATCGCTATAATCATCCCCCAATATCCCATCTTTGGGGGCATATTCCCCCAAGGGGCTGTTTTTCATTTTTCCTATGCAATCCGTAAGTAATGTCTCTGCCTTATCACTGATTTCTTCCAATATTTTAGAAACCTGGTTGTCTACCTTTACCCCAATTTGCTTACCAAAATCTTTAAAGATCTCTTCAGCCGAATGCATCCCTTCTTTTATGGGATTTTCAATCTTTACAAAAGCTTTATCAACCAATATATCAACTTTGGAATCAACATAATCCTCAACCACCTTTGAGGCTTTATCCAGATAATCTCCGATTTCTTCCTCTGTATAATCAATCGCCTTACCTGCCACATGTTTTACTTGTTCCTTTGCCTCATCTATAAGGCGATCCTTAGCAAGATTAACAAGTCCATTAAGGCCGGTAATCCATGTATCCTTTGTTTTTAATATAGGGAGGCTTTCCCCCTTTAAAAGAATATTCATATCAAAGACTGATTCCGCCGATGCCCAGGCTATCACTATAAGCATTTGGACAATAGGAACACCAAACCCTGTCCAACCAGCTACAAGTGTTGCAGCTTCGAGAGTCATGTTCATTTTGGATGCATCAAGATATATTGATATGGCATTTAGCGTAATACGTATAAGCATAACTTGGGATTTCACCGCCAAAACATTTTCAGCCTCATTATTACTTCCCCACAAAATGTATTCAACATCGGCATTGTTTGAATCAAAAAACACGGGTCTATTTTTCATAGGCTGTCCGCGCAAATCTAAATCCTTTTCCATATCGGATGTGTAGTTGGCAAAATTCCCAATTATGTATTCATTTATGTACACCTCATCCCTTATCTTTGCAAGCCCGCCGGTAAAAATACCAGCGATCTTAGAAAACATACCTAGAATATTTTTTGAAAAACTGGTGCTATCCCCTGAAAAAGAAGCATCCTTGGGGTTGGCAGTGGGAAGCTCTCCTTCCCCTATTCCTCCCGTTCCATAACCTCCAAAATCCCCCGAACCAATAATCTTAAGAATAGAGTCTATATGCTCTTTGTCCATCTTTATGTCTTCGATAGAGGTTTTGATAGTTCCCCCCTGCGACGGCACATCATCGGGCATTTTTTTATCTGATTCTTTTATTTCTTTTTCATCTTCCAAGCCCTCGTCCTTGATTAAATCCCCCATGGTATCCCTTGGATCCCCTTGTCCTTCTTCAGGGGAATCAGAAATTACACCCTTATCCGAATAATAATCAACAGGAGTGTCATTTTTTTCACCATTGTACTCATCTATTTTCTCGCTCACCTGTGCGATCTTAATTATTTCTTTTATTTCGTCAATATCGGGAATTTCCCCATCGAAATCGTCTATGCATAGCTCATCCATACGTCCATCATTTATGTAAGCTTTTATATCATTCAATATCCCAATATTAAACCTGACCTTTTCTATTTTGGGGGTCAAATCCTCGGTGGATATCCTTTCCTTCTTCCCCCCAAGATCGATCCTTGTAATATCGGCAAATTCATTAGTTTCATTTTTTAGATCTCCGTTAATTTCATCAATCATCACTACCGTACCCATGGACTTATTCATTACATCTACAAGTGCACTTTCAGCTTTCTTGGCGGAGTCCAAAAATCTATTTATGTAGTTTAGCATAGCTGTCTTAATAGCATTTATCTGATTCTTTTTAGCTTTTTGCTCTTCCTCCTGCTGTTTAATATCCGTTTTTAGACTAGATATCTTTTTCTTCATTTCCCGGATGCGGCCCCTAAGCTCAGCAATTTCTAAAATCTCATTTACCGCCCCTAGTTCAGCCAACTTTCCCTTTGTTCTTTCCCACCAGCCTCCATCATCTTCGTCATCTTCGTCATTTTCGTCATCTTCGCTTTCAGCACTATACCTGCCACCCAACCCCTTCATTGATTCAAGTATCAATTCATTTATCCTACTTTCGTGTGCATCTATCTGGGATTGTGCCTGTTCAATCTCATCTTTTTTATTCTTTATCTTATTTTCACAGCGAATCCTATTTAGGATATACCCGGATGCTATATTCAAATGATTGATCATATCCGTATCAGTGCAAAACTTGTTAGCCGCCAAAATATTATCGGATGCCTTATCCTGACTCTTTTTAATATCCGACATTCCTTTGTCAACATCTATTTTTTTCGATAAAATATCAGATTGCTTTTTTAAATCTTTAAAAACCATAAATTTATCTAAAAGACCCTCAGCCAATTGCTTAGGACCTCTATATTTCATATACTCTAATATTTGGGCTCTTAAAACCTCAGGTTCTGAAAGATTGTAGATGGGTTGTATTTTTAAATCCTCAAGACTATAGTCATATAAGTCCAATATAGGTCCGGCACTATCTCGACCTGTTCCAAAAAAATCCATAATACTAAATTCCTCTGCATCATCAAAAGCCATTAGGGTACGTTCCAAATAATATTCTAGCTCATCCTTGAGCAATTCAGGCTCATCACTTGATAAAGCCATAATACCGTAAAGTTCTTTTAGCAGATAATTATAGTTTGCCAGAACAGATTTAGCTGAGCTATCCAAAGAGCTTTCTATTTGGGTTGATGCAGACTTTATTCTGGCTCCCTCAACCAAAACACCCGCCAATAACATCATTGCTAAAAGAATAATGCAAAGGAAAATAGATATGGCACCTTCGGTTTTTCTTAAAGTTTTCATTTCAGACCCCCCCTTAGGAATCACCCTTTGTAAAATCCTTTATAGTTGAAAAAATTTTACCAAAACCTTCTTTTACCTTTTCAGCGATTTTACCGCCTTTACCATCAAAAAACTTATTATCAATCTCTACTACCGTATCGGAAGCAAAATCAGTAGTCCGAATAAATTCTACGGGCTCGTTAACCACAGCATCCGAATGAGCTTTTATTGATATAGTATCCCGGATCCCAAATGGCTTTAGGAATGAGGAAAACGGGTTTTTATATTCTACGGTCGTTGAAACTCTTATCTTTTTATAAAATATATAATCCTCCACAATATCGGCAGTTGTTTCGATATTAACAGGTTCACCAAAAACGGAGGAATTAAAAATCATGTAGTCTACATATTCTCTAATTTTAGACTTCTTTTTTTCCTTTGCAAAGTCCATACCCCAAAGTCTCCAGTAAAGACTAACATCTCCCATGCTTTCTTTGGTGATTTGGGCATAGATCATATCTTTAGAAGGTGAATTCCATATTTCTGCTCCCCGCTGGGCCGCCTGATCTGTTATGGATTGGATACAGGATTTTTGATATAAAAATTCACCAATCATTATCAATGCCAAAATACTCAAAATAATAGTAGGAACAATTATACAGGCCTCCACTGTAAAATTCCCCTCTTCACGGGTAGGAGGTTTTTTATTTGAATTGCCAAACACCATAAAAGCTATCCCCCTAATCATTGGTATACAAAGTCGAAAGTTTGCCTTATGAAAACAGCTTCACCAGGGCATATTGTAATATGCCCCGATTATCTTGTTCGCCATCGGCTTTCAAAACACTTATGTAGTAATTTTTACCACTAGTCTGGTATACCTTTTATTATTTCGCCTCCAACACCATCCCCGAATATTTTGTCAACTATGCTTTGTACGAAATCAAAAATTGCTCTTCTGAAAACAAGCGCAATGGCAACTAAAACTGCCACTATTATCACAACCTCAACTGTGCCCATTCCATCCTCTTCTTTTAAAAAGTTTTTAATTAATTTAAGCAATCAGAACACCCCCTTTCATATATTTTATATACCTTTAACTAAGGCTAGAATCGCTGGGGTTCCAACAATCAGAATTATAGCAAAGAACATCAAGGCTAGTGGGAGAAGCATCTTTGTTGAAGCTTCTTCACCAAGTCTTTTTGCTGCATGCTTTCTCATTTCCCAGCATTCAGAGGCCTGTAAACGCAATATGGGTATCATTTCTGAGCTTCCCCTGTTTAGGTTCTGCAGAGCAACCGATACAAATCTCGTTATTTCGGGGATCCTGCACCTTTTAGCAAAATCCTCGAACGCCGTTATCTCAGGCTTACCTGCTCTTATGTCTGCAAGCACCACGCCTAATTCTTCATACAAAATACTTTCCCTTTTATTTTCAACCACTATCTTTTCCCATGCCCTTGACATTGTCATCCCAGCATTGACAAGAAGTATAAGCTTATTTAGAAAATCCGGAAAATCTATTTGTATGCTAAGTCTTCTTTTTTTTACCTTCCCCGAAAGCTCATTGTCAGTAAAATATATAACCGCTGCAAGCATCAAAATTCCAACTATTAAATATCCACTATCGAGCTCCCCCATAGCCGCACCTACTAGTGTAAATAATAATAAAAGCACAAGTGTAAGGGCAATTTTGTTAGCCTGATGGATTTGGAGGTAGTACACTGAATATTTTGCTCCTTTTATTTCTGAAATTTTGATTTGCAAAGTCCTGTCATATTTTGAGGAATATTTATATTTTGCTTTATCAAGTATAAAAAGACCCATGGGCAAGAAAAATTTTAGCTTGTATTCGTTCTTATCCAGTGGCATGACATGGTCATTATACTTATTTCGTGATAATAAAAATAGTATTAGAAATATTATTAAATAAAATATAAATACTATGAGCATCTTATATCCCCCTATGGTTATACATTTATATTCATGATTTTGGATGAAATAAAATATGCCGCTGATATTAAAATCATTGCAACCGTCATTACAAGCTTCCCTATTGGCGTATCGAAGACGGGAGACATATAATCGCCCGTAGTTGTTGATAAAATAATTATCATAAATATGGGCATCAAAGATAAAATCTTCTGTTCAAATTTCTTTGAAGCCAGCAGGGTATTTATTTCTTCCTTTATTTCAATTTTATCATTTATGATATTAGAAGTATTTCTCATGACGCTCACTAGGTTTCCGCCAGTTCTTTTGCATGTGCTAAAGACATCAAAAAAATTCTGTATATCCTCTAAGCCAGATCTTTTGGCCAGATCCTCCAGTGCATTTTCGACTGTCTCGTTCATCCCTATTTTTCTTACTATGTACTCCACTTCCTGGATTATATATGTATCGGGATTTGGGTAAAGTATCTGCAAGTCTTTTGTAGCTTCTTTGAACGAGGATTCGATGGATTTTCCTGCGGACATTGAGGAAGATAATGAATAGAGTAAATCTTTAAATTGCAGATTTAATTCGTTTTTTCGTTTAGCTATTATTTGTCTTGTCCTCATCCTCGGGTACAAAAAAGCCAGAGGCGTCAGCAAAAAAGACAATATAATGCTATGGTAAAATATAAAACCAACGGCAAATATAAAGGCTGCAGCCATAAGAATATACAATATCCTTTCGGCTGGCTTCATTATGTATATATCATAATCAACCAAAACACTTTGCTGCTCGGGGGATTTCCTTTCTCCCTCGGAAGCATGAAAAACTGTATCCATTTTGTACCCCCTCCCTTCTAACTCTAAAATTCCCCTGGTATACCAGCCATTTTAAACTTAAGTTTGTTGACCATGGCGTTCTTAGTTCTGTTTAGTGATCCCACTATAATCTTTTCAGGGGTTTCCCCTTCCTCTTCAAACTTGTAAAGGGGATTTAAAACAATTTCTCCATTTTTATAGCCAATAACCTCGGTAATTTCTACAACCCTTCTGGTCTTATCCCTAAGTCTTGCAAGATGTACCATTATATCTATAGCCGAAGCTATTTGCTGTCTTATCGCCTCTATGGGAATGGGCGCTCCGCTTAAAACCATTGTTTCAAGTCTTGAGAGCATATCTTTGGTGGAATTGGCATGTCCCGTTGAAAGTGAACCATCATGCCCCGTATTCATAGCCTGGAGCATATCTAAAGCTTCCCCTCCGCGAACCTCACCAACAATGATTCTTTCAGGTCTCATTCTAAGGGAAGTTTTAATAAGATCCTTTATAGTTATTTCGCCTTTGCCTTCTGTATTGGCGTTTCTGCTTTCCATTATAACAATATTGTCCACCCCTAGAATTTGAAGTTCTGCCGAGTCTTCTATGGTTATTATTCTCTCATCCTTTGGTATAAAATTGGAAAGAGCATTTAAAAATGTAGTCTTCCCAGAACCCGTACCTCCACAAATAAATATATTATATTTGGCTTTTACCATTTCCTCCAAAACATTTGCAACTTCTCTATTTAATGAGCCAAACTTTATAAGCTGTTCAATAGTCATTGGCTTTTCTGGAAACTTCCTGATGGTAACGATAGGTCCATTTAACGCTATCGGCGGCAAAACCACATTTACCCTTGAACCATCCTCAAGCCTTGCATCTACAATCGGCGATGCCTCGTTTACAGTCCTATTTACCTTTGAAACTATTGTTTGTATAATATCCTCTAGCCTGCGTCGGTTTTCAAATCTAACATTTACCTTATGGGTCCTTCCATTTTTTTCGATAAATATGGTGTCGGGACCATTTATCATAATTTCGGTGATGCTTTTATCTTCTATAATTGGTTGGAGTATATCCAGTCTCCTTACAGAATTAAAAATATCATCAATTACTTTCTTCTTCTCATTAATACCTAAATAATATCCATCACTTTTTGAAAATACAATATCAGTTATTAGTTCCCTTATCTCTTCGTCGGAAAAATCCTTTCTTAAGTCAATTGCATCATTTAACCCCTCTTTTACCTCATCTATAAGTTTTCTTCTTTCTCCTATTTCCATTCAAATCACCTTATATCAATTGTTTTAACTTATGTACTATTTGTTTTATTGAAGAACCCATCGGGGTTTGGGGATTTGTAAAATACTCCATCCCAAAATCTATGCCAAGCCCCTTTATAGTAGGTATTCTCGAAAAAATAGATTTACCGCTTAAAACTGTATCATCCCTGTCTAAAAAACTAGGATCAGAACACTTGTTTATGACTAGTTCCGATTTTTCTATAAGATTTATACCCCTTCTTTTTTTCAATATTTCGAGACCTTTTAGGAAAGAGCCAAATCTGTGTGCAAGAATCATATCATCGGGTAAAACAAGGATTATCAAATCGCTATGTTCTAATACCGAAACATTAATATCGTTCAACTCCGAACCAATATCGATTACGATTGTATCATAACATGCCATTTTCTTTAGCTGCATTATAAGGCTTTTTACTTCCTCAGCTGTCATATCATCTATATCAAAAATATTTTCTTGGGGTAAAAAATAATGAACTCCCGTTGTCCTATCTATAGATCTGCAGCCCTCGATTTTTAACGGAAGATTTTTATTGTTCTCTTTTAAATAAAACATAATACTTGAAAAGTTCTCATTATTTCCATGAGAATCGAAATAGAGGGTCGTACTTGGAAATCTTTCAAGATTTAAATAAAAAGCATTAATATTGTCCTGTACACAACATACACTTGTGCCTATTGCTAAGGTGGATTTGCCAGATCCGCCGCAGGGTGAGAAAAAGGTAATGACTTTGCATGGATTATTGGCATCTTCAGTAAACACTCTATGATTGCTTACTTCAGAAAAAATATTTAAGATGTTGCTAATAAGCTTGTCCCCTGTTTGGTACTTGTTTATTATCACATAATCCTTTATGTCCTCCGGCACAACACCCGAGGATAAAACCATCAGGGATTCTATTTTTTTTAGCTGAAGATCTTCCCTGTAAAATTGGGGGCAAATAAGGAGTATATCAACCTTTTCCACCCTTTCAATATACTCGGCAAAGGTTTTTTCGTTGGAAAATGATTGAACATAAAATCTATTCTTATATTTCAAAGAAATAAAATCGACTAGATTGTCCAAATATAGTTGATCCCTATCTGCAATTATAAGATTTAAAGTAGGCATTTGCCCCCTCCTACCCCCAAAATGCCATAATGAAAACATAGAACTGAGCTACTCATTTAAATACATTATACTACAAAATGATATACAATGCTACATTTACCATTGGAAAGCTTTGCAAACTTCTGTATGCAAATTTTATTGCATACGGAATAGGAGGAAATTTATGCTTAGAATCGGGTTTTTTCGGTCCCTATCGTGGTAGATGCTCCATGCCCCGGGTAAACAATAACATCATCGCCCAAGGTCAGTAATTTAGTTTTTATTGAGTTTAAGAGAATTGATGTATTCCCCCCGGGCAGATCTGTCCTGCCTACACCCATCTTAAAAAGTGTATCTCCCGTAAAAACTGTTTTACCCGCCTTTATACATATACATCCCCTGGAATGACCGGGTGTGTGTATTATCTCGAAGCTAATACCCCCAACCTCTATAATATCCCCATCCTGCAATAATCTATCTGCCTTTTTGCATATCTTACCCATACCGAATCCTAAGGCATCGTTCAGTTCGGAATTAATAAGCATTTCAGCATCGTCCTCATGGATAAGAACATCGGCTCCAGTTCTCTTGCGGATTTCCTCCGTCGAAATCATATGATCGATATGTCCATGGGTTATTATAATATACTTTATTGAGAGATTTCTTTTTTGAACAACCTCCATAATCTTATCCGGATCGCAACCGGGATCAATGATTATACCCTCGTTATTTTTCCCAACAATATAGCAATTTGAACTAAAAAGTCCATACGGCAGACAATCTAATACCATAATACATACCTCCGTTTTTATTTATTGCCTATTTCTTGTTACTTCAAACACACCACCAACTCTTTTTAACTTTCTTATAATTTTCTCAAGCTGCTCGGTATTTGTTATCTCCAAGGTTAGATTCATAATTGCCACCTGCTCCTTGGTAGTCCTTGCATTGATTGCTTTTAAAGGGATTTTTGCTTCCCCTATGACATTGGTAATCTCCATTAAAAGTGCAGTTCTATCATTGGCCATGACCGTAATACCCGCCTTATACGCCACATCCTTTGAATCATACCAACTAACCTCAATGAGTCTATTATCACCATCTATATTATTGGTCACATTTACGCAATCATTACGGTGTACAGATACTCCCCTTCCCCTTGTTATATATCCTATAATATCATCCCCCGGGACAGGGTTGCAGCATCTAGACAGCCTTACAAGACAGTTTTTAATTCCCTTTACCACAATACCATTTTCAGGTATGTTCCTTCGACGTGTCTTCTTTCTCTGTTCGTTATCCTTGTTTGTTTGTCGGGCAATTTCCCCGGGTCTTACAGTTTTTCTATACTCCTCCTTAAGCCTTGATATAACGCGATTGGCCGTTAGTGCACCATACCCTATCGCAGCATAGATATCCTCCAAATTGTTGAATGTATATTTTTTAACAACCTTTTCAACCCATTCGGGTTTGAAAAGTTGACTGTAAGTAAACGTCTGCTTTTTGAGTTCCCTTTCAACCATTTCCTTGCCCCTTGCGACATTCTCCTCCCTTTTTTCTTTCTTAAACCATTGATTTATTTTGTTTCTAGCTTGGGAGCTCTTTACAATCTTTAACCAGTCGCGGCTGGGACCATGTATGTTTGATGATGTAAGTATTTCAACGATATCCCCATTTTTAAGCTCATATTCTATGGGAACAAGCTTACTATTTACTTTAGCACCGGACATTCTATTTCCAACTGCGCTATGGATATAGTAGGCAAAGTCTATAGGGGTCGAACCAGTAGGAAGACTTATAACATCACTTTTGGGGGTAAAAACAAAAACTTCGTCTGTAAAAAGATCTATCTTTAAAGTTTCCATAAATTCGCTGGCATCCCGCATTTCTTTTTGCCACTCTAACAACTGCCTTAGCCAAAGAAACTTATTATCCGATTTATCATCAATGCTCTCGCCCTCTTTATACCTCCAGTGAGCTGCAATACCCACCTCCGAAACTTTATGCATCTCCCATGTCCTAATCTGAACCTCAAAGGGAATACCCTCTTGCCCAATTAAGGTAGTATGGAGCGATTGATACATATTTGGTTTTGGCATGGCAATATAATCCTTAAACCTTCCCGGCATAGGCTTATATGCCTCATGGATCATACCTAATACAGCATAGCAATCCTTTACCGAATCTACTATGACCCTGAGCGCAAAAAGGTCAAAAATTTGATCTATGGTCTTGTTCTGCTGTGTCATTTTTCTGTATATGCTGTAAAAATGTTTCGGTCTTCCCTCTATATGTGCCTTTATTCCAAGCTTAACTGTCTTTTCTTCCAGCGTACCTATTATTTTTGAAATAAACGCCTCCCGTTCTCTCCTCTTTTGGGCTATATTGTTTACCAGCTCATAATAGCCCTTTGAATCTAGATATCTAAAACAAAGATCCTCAAGCTCCCATTTTATTTTAGATATGCCAAGCCTATGGGCAAGGGGAGCATATATTTCTAGGGTTTCTTTTGCCTTTTCTTTTTGTTTTTGGGGAGACATATACTTTAAGGTGCGCATATTGTGGAGGCGATCCGCCAGCTTTATAAGTATGACCCTAATATCTTTTGCCATGGCAAGAAACATTTTTCTTAGGTTTTCCGCCTGCAGCTCCTCCTTAGAGGTATAAGGTATTTTACCCAATTTAGTGACCCCGTCAACCAAACGGGCTACCTCTATACCAAACTTCACCCGGATCTCCTCATAGGTACAGGTAGTATCTTCAATCGTATCGTGAAGTATCCCGGCAACGATGGCGGTACAATCAAGTTCAAAGTCAGCCAATATATTGGCAACCTCCATTGGATGGACTATAAAGGGATCACCCGATACCCTTTGCTGCCCCTGATGTGCTTCCTGTGAAATATTATGTGCTTTCTCAATCAGGTCAAAGTCACAGTCTGGATTAAATTTTCTTATTTTTCTTATAAGGCGATTATAACCGTCACCCATTAAGTATTCCCCCAAGCCAAACTTAATTTATATCTCAAAAATTTCCAACCCATAGCAAAGGTCTTACCTTGAACACATGGGTATTAAGTAATAAAATGTATACTTGTTGCTACATAATGCTAAAGTTTGATCCCTTTGTCATCCTAATACTGTACTATTGATTCTATTTTATAACCCTCAAGCTCTTTTCTAGCATTTAAAAAAGTCAGCTCAACAAGGTATATTATTCCTAATACCTGACCCCCGAGCTGCTCTATAAGCTTGATATTCGATTTAGTGGTCCCACCCGTAGCCAAAAGATCATCGACAATAACCACCCTTTGACCCTTTTTCAAGGCATCGGTATGCATCTCTAAAATATCTTCCCCATATTCAAGTTTGTATCCAACACTTATTGTTTTGTATGGGAGCTTACCCTTTTTCCTTACTGGTATAAAACCCTTGCCCATGGCATATGACAAGGGCGCCCCAAAAATGAACCCCCTTGATTCGGTACCCACAATAAGATCAAAATCCCCAAAAGCTTCTATCTTTGTTTTCATAGAATCAATACAGTCTTTTAAAGCCTGTGCGTCCTGAAGAATGGTCGTAATATCAATGAAATTTACACCTTTTTTGGGGAAGTCCTTTACCTCCCTCAATTTGGATCTTAAATCCATGTTCTTACCTCCATGTAATTAAATTATTACAGTTTTTTTACTTCCCAATAAACGGATGTTTCTAAAAAGACTTGAGTCCTCAAGACTCCTTTTTTCCTTCCCGTCATTTAGCATTGTAATTTTAAGCCCATGCTCTCCCCTTATCTCTTTGGTTAAAAGAGATAATTCTTCAAAAACCCTCAGGGCACTTTTCACCTTGAAGTAATTCATTGGGATACCATAGATCTTTTCAATTTTGCATGAAAAAACAAAAACATCTTCTATTATGACATTGCGTATGCGTTTAGACTTTAGGTAGCTGTATACCGCCACCATATCCCGTCTTTTGAGTAATAAATCATCCTCGTTAATAGTAATTATTATTCTATTATAAACATAAACCTTACTCAAATCAATTAATCCCACAATTTCTTGCAAATAATGCCGTGATATCCATGTACCATACAATATTATTTTATCAAAATTTGAAAAGTGGCCCTTGTTAGGGCAGGGGTTCACAAACAAATATAAGGTTTTGCCCGTCTCATATACTGGGGAAAGGTAACATATCTTATGCTTATCCCTTAATTCTTTAGGGTGCTTTTCCAAAATTGACCAAACACTTTCCAGTGCTTCGATAGAATTCAGTAAAATGGCTGTCTTCTTTTCTGACATTAAAAGCTCCCCTATCACCTCACAAAAGGCCATCTTAGAATCAATTCTTTTTATACCCGCTAGCATCCCTTCCTTACTAGGCTCCCTAGAATATTTATGGAAGGTAATGCATTTATCCAGACTTGAATAAAATTTATTTTTTTTAATTTGCCTGCTTCCATATTTCATATCCCTTATATTTAGCTGGAGTTTTCGATTCCCACCCCAAAAGTTCACATCAATAGTACATAAAACATCTAAGTTATCCGCTGGTTTATAACAATTTGCTTCCCTACCCTTATTAAATCCAATTGCATCCGTAACAAACCCATTATCATCAAACCCTATCTTCACATGCTTTCCCTGGCCCACGGTGTACATTTTACTAACTTTTAGATTATTGTATCTAAATAATGGCCTGGGGTTGCCAAAACCAAAGGGTTCTAAGAGCTCTATCTTGTTAATATTCTCAAAGGTTATATCTTCCCTAGTTATCCCCATATCGAATCTGATCCTAGGTGTAATATCCATTTGCCCAAGGATTTTGTTGGAGTATTCCTTCATCATTTTTATGAATACAGGTAATTTTGCACGTTCAAGAGTCAAACCTATCGCCTGCTTATGACCTCCGTAACCTTCAAGTACACTTTGACAATGTAAAAGCGCCTTGAAAAGATCAAAGCCCTCAACACCTCTGCCTGAGCCCTTGCATACCCCATCCCCAAGGGAGATAAGTATACAGGGTCTATGATATTTCTCGGTTATTTTTGATGCAGCTATGCCAATAATACCGGGATGCCATTCCTCACCTGCCACAATAAATATTTTCTCCGTATTTGGATCAGCACATTCTTTAATATTCTGCTCCACCTCTTCTAAAATATCTATTTCCATTTGTTTACGAAGTTTGTTTTCTTCTTCTAATTCCTGTGCAATCAGGGCAGCCTCTTTCTTTTTATTTGTGGCAAAAAGTTTGACGGCTCTTTTTGCATCCCCCATCCTTCCCGCTGCGTTTATTCTCGGCGCCAAAAAGAAAGCTATT
>JAAZML010000005.1 GCA_012798835.1 Clostridium sp. | reverse complement strand
TATGATCCAGCTGAAGGAGATCCAGATAATGGGATAGAACCAGGTACAGCTTTTGAAGATTTGCCAGAGGATTGGGTTTGCCCAGTTTGTGGTGCTACAAAGGATATGTTTGAAAAAGAATAATTTTTAAAGAGCAGTAATTCAAAAATTACTGCTCTTTTTTATTTAATATTGTGTTAAACTCATCCCAAATTTTATCTATATTAATTTTACTAGTGGAAGAATAAGGAATAATTAAACTACTATTTTCTATTTCTAATTTGTCTTTTATTATTTTTATATGAGCTGGATATTTGTTTTTGTTTATTTTATCTGACTTAGTGGCTATGACAAGCCCTTTAAAACCATATGTTTTAAGCCAATTATGCATCATTATATCTTCTTTAGTAGGACTATGCCTAATATCTACTAATTGTATTACTTCTACTAAATTTTCCCTATTATTTAAATATTCTTCAATTATATATCCCCATTTTTCCTTTTCTTCTTTAGATACTTTTGCATATCCATAGCCTGGTAAATCTACTAATCTAAATTCATCATTTACATTGTAGAAATTAATGGTCCTAGTCTTCCCAGGCTTTCCACTGGTTCTAGCTAAGGCCTTCCTATTTACTAGTGAATTTATAAAAGAGGATTTCCCTACATTAGACCTACCCGCAAAGGCTATTTCAGGCAAATTAGGTTCTGGATATTGACTAGAATTTACTGCAATTTTTTCTAATTCGGCCTTAAATATTTTCATCTTTATCTCCCTCTTTTAATAAAGCATGTTCTAAAACCTCATCCATAGTTTTTACTAATACAATTTTCATACTTTTCTTAACTTTATCGGGTATTTCCTCTAAATCCTTTTTATTTTCAAAAGGAATTAATACTTTTTTAATGCCTATTCTATGAGCTGCAAGTATTTTTTCCTTAATGCCTCCTACAGGTAATACTCTTCCTCTTAAAGTTATCTCTCCTGTCATGGCAATGTCTTTGTTTACAGGCTTATTACTTAATGCTGATATACTGGCAGTAGCCATAGTAATACCTGCTGATGGTCCATCCTTTGGAATGGCACCCTCTGGCACATGAATATGAAGATCCATTTCCTCATGGAAGTTTTCATCTATTTCAAGAACTTTGGAATTTGCCCTAATATAAGATATTCCTGCTTGAGCAGATTCTTTCATTACATCTCCTAATTGGCCAGTTAGATGTAATTTACCCGTCCCTTTCATAGAGTTCACTTCTATAGATAGGGTTTCTCCACCAAATGCCGTCCAAGCCAATCCTGTAGCAACACCTACTTGATGCTCTCTTTCACCCATATCGGTTAGGTATTTTTCCACACCTAAATATTTATGAAGATTTCCTTGATTTACCCTTACGATTTTTACATTTTCCTCTACTATTCTTTTGGTAGCTTTTCTACAAATATTAGCTATATTTCTTTCTAATTCTCGAACTCCTGCTTCACGAGTATAGTTTCTTATTATGCTCTCCATAGCATTTTGAGATATTTTTAAATTCTTTTCTTTTAATCCATGTTCTTTTAACTGTTTTGGTAAAATGTGCTTCATAGCTATATTTAACTTTTCTTCTTCTGTATAGCCTGATATTCGAATGACTTCCATTCTATCTAAAAGCGCTGGTGGAATAGATGCTACTGTATTAGCTGTG
>JAAZML010000089.1 GCA_012798835.1 Clostridium sp. | reverse complement strand
TATATGTCCTAGAGTATTTATTGGGCATGTATTGTGCTACTGACGATGAAGATTCAATAAATGAGGGAGTAAATAGGGTTAAAGATATACTTTCGGATAATTATGTCCGTCCAGATGAAGCGGAAAAAATCAAATCTAAAATACGGGAATTAGGACAATATACTGTCATAGATAAGTTAACTGTAAGATTAAATGAAAAAAGAGATGTTTATGAAGCGGAGTTTTCTAATTTAGGATTAAAGGGCGTGGAGGTAGAAGCGGATTATGTGAAGAAATTTGAAAAGCTTCTAGCGGGAGGTATTTGGTGTATCCTTAAAATACAATACTATTATGATGAAGAGGTAAGGAATTCTAACCCTTTTATAATAAATAGCCTAAAACCAATTCAAACGCCTAACCTAGATATAAACGAGATATTTGATGGGAGGAAAAACTTTACCAAAGACGAATGGATTGACGTTCTTTTAAGATCTGTGGGTATGGAGCCTACACAATTAGAAGAAACAGTTAAATGGCACCTTATTGCTCGAATGATTCCTCTTGTGGAGAATAATTTTAATGTATGTGAATTGGGGCCTAGGGGAACTGGTAAATCCCATATATACAAGGAAATATCACCCAACTCTATCCTAGTATCTGGGGGACAAACTACTGTGGCCAACTTATTCTACAATATGAATACCAGAAAAATTGGACTAGTTGGTCTGTGGGATGTGGTAGCCTTTGACGAAGTGGCTGGTATCACCTTTAAGGATAAAGACGGCATTCAAATTATGAAGGATTACATGGCCTCAGGATCTTTTGCTAGGGGCAAAGAATTAAAAAATGCTTCTGCATCCATGGTTTTTGTTGGCAACATTAATCAATCAGTGGATGTACTTTTAAAGACATCCCATTTGTTTGAACCCTTTCCAGAAGCAATGGCCTATGACTCTGCTTTTTTTGATAGGATGCACTGTTATATTCCTGGTTGGGAGATACCTAAATACAGGCCGGAGTTTTTTACCAACGAATATGGTTTTATTACAGATTATATTGCAGAGTTTTTTAGAGAAATGAGGAAAAGATCCTATAGTGATAGTATAGACAAATATTTCAGGCTGGGAAACAATCTTAACCAAAGGGATGTTATTGGGGTAAGGAAGATTGTATCGGGCTTAGTTAAATTAATTTATCCCCATGGAGAATTTGAAAGGGGAGACATTGCGGAAATTCTAAGGTATGCCCTAATAGGGCGAAGGCGGGTAAAAGAGCAGCTAAAAAAAATTGGTGGCATGGAATTTTATGATGTTCACTTTTCCTACATAGATAAGAATACTTTTGAAGAAGAGTTTGTTTCGGTCCCCGAACAAGGGGGGGATAAACTAATACCCGAGGGAATAGGAAAACCCGGACATGTATATACAGTAGCCCATGGGGATTCGGGGATGATTGGCGTATATAAAATAGAAACTGAAGTTGTTTCCGGGACAGGAAAGTTTGAAAGAACGGGGTTGGGAACAAGTAGGTGTGCTAAGGAAAATATAAACACTGCATTTAACTACTTCAAGGCAAACAGAAAGAATATCAGTGGAACAATATCTTTAAATAATAATGATTTTTTAATGCATATTCAAGATATGCAGGGAATTGGTATGGCTTCGGAGCTGACTCTGTCTGCTTTTATTGCTCTATGTTCCGGTTCGCTAAAGAAATCGGTATTAAGCCAACTGGTGATATTGGGCTCGATGAGTATTGGGGGGACTGTAAATAGGGTTGAGGAACTGGCGTCCACCCTTCAAGTTTGCTTTGATGCGGGAGCAAAAAAGATTCTATTGCCTATGGCTTCTGCTGTTGAAATTAACACAGTACCGCCGGAGTTATTTGCCAAATTCCAGATATCCTTTTATCAAAGTCCCGAGGACGCAGTGTTCAAGGCCTTGGGGGTTGAGTAACCTTATTAAAGATGTATCACAAAAACGGGGGGCAGTTTATGAAAACGGTAAATATACTAAAAGACAAAACAAAAACAGGGATCTTGGTAACAATACTTCTAATCGTTATCATCCTTACTGCGTGTGGCAACGGCAGAAAAATAGATAAAGCCAATATGACAGACGCCGAGGCGGCGGGCCAAGCAAAGAAAGCAGGTAATACCGCCGAAGTTTTCAATGAGACAGAAGATGAACGGCATAAGAAGGTTAACCGAACATATGAAAATCCGGATTACAGCCAGATAACCTTATCGATGATAGGAGATATTTTGTTGCATACCAAAATTAATGAAAGCGGTAGGATGGAGGATGGCAGTTTAAATTATGACCATTTATTTGCAAACGTAAAGGAGGATATAAAAAAGACCGACATTGCAATAGTCAATCAGGAGGTAATACTGGGGGGAGAAGAGCTTGGGTTATCCGGCTATCCATGCTTTAACGGGGCCTACGAGGTAGCCGATGCCTTAGTAAATGCGGGCATTAACGTGGTATTACATGCAACAAACCACACTCTTGATAAAGGGAAGAGGGGTGTTTTAAATTGTATGAATTATTGGAAAACGACCCATCCCCAAGTGGCCGTACTTGGAATTAATGATAGCCGGGAAGCGCAGGATTCAAATATTTTTATCTTTGAAAAAAATGATATTAAAGTAGCAATATTAAATTATACATACGGGACCAATGGGATTCCTTTACCCGCAGACATGCCATATATAGTTAATCTGATCGATAAAAACAAAATAGAAAAGGATGTAAACAAGGCAAAGGAGTTGGCCGACTTTATTATTGTTACACCTCACTGGGGAACCGAATACATGCATATACCATCGGACAGCCAAAGGGAATTGGCAAAATACATGGCGGGGCTTGGGGTTAATTTAGTGATCGGGGCCCACCCTCATGTGATTCAGCCAGTTGAATGGGTAAAAAGTGACGATGGGAATGAAACGTTGGTATACTATTCTCTTGGGAATTTTATAAATTCAACCAATGAGACGGGAGACAAAATTTCCGATAGAATGATTGGTGCAATGGCTAAGGTTAGCATAGGAAAGAATAAGGGGGAAAAAGCCTGGATAAAAGACTATAGTGCAGTTCCCTTGGTAACGCATATGAGAACCGGTGTCGGCCTTATCACCACTTATAAGTTTGAGGACTACTCGGCAAAGTTGGCAGAAAAAAACGAAATAGTAAAACAAGATTCTAATTTTTCACTCAAGTATTGTATTGATGTTTGGAACGATGTTTTCCCCAAGTTTGGTTATTTTGATAATGGTGACTCTAATTAGAAGGGATATCTTTTGTGTACATGACTTGATTTTCGCTGCTTTTAGATTGTCCGAATCGTTTATAAAGGGTTTCCCATGCTTTATCGCCAAAGCAATTTTTTAAATCGACACCACTTTTATTGGAAAGATTATCGATAAATGTGCTAAATGCCTCCAAAACGCCACAATCTTTTGCTAAATCGAATTCATACATTGTACTTTTTATATGTTGCCAATTTTCATCGTTTTCGGGCAAATCAAGAAATTGCATTATTTCAGATAAAAACACCTCGTAGCTGTATATTCCAGTGTCAAGGGATGGCTTTGCTCCGATATATTCCGGGTCAAGAGAAAACCCAACATCATTAAGTGCATATACTTGCTTGAGCAATGCAAAAAATTCTTTTTCAAAATTATAGGGTGCGTCTATGTTTGTCGAATTTATGCCATCGAAGGTGTGACTCATTTCGTGACAAAACACGGAGATAAAATCGGTCTTTTTCAATTCCCTTGTAACTTTCTCAATGTATAATGACCCCAGCAGCTTATCAACATCTCCGTAATTTATATATATCGGGTTTCCCGCAAGGCCGCTGTAGGGTACTAATTCAGTGCAAATATAAGTAGTGGTACCCTCATAGGGTTCTTTTCCGCCAACAAATGCTTTTATGGAATCCCTAATGACACAAAGCAGTTCAATATTCTTTTGTATTTGTTCGTGCTGCGTGAAATCGGCTATACTGTCCCTCATAAAAACGGCCTCAACGCTTTGGTTATCACTTGTATAGACAGCATAATCATTATCGTCACCGATGGGTACTACTTCCATGAGGCTTACTTCCCATCTGCCCGTTGCATTGTTTTGTGAATTTCCTATTTGCAAATTGATATTAAGCTTCCCTTCGTTGTTTAGCTTTACTACACGCTTGACGGCTATGGTGTTGGTATCGTTTGAAATTATCTTTTCACCTATCCATCGGCCATTGATGTCAAGCTCATCGTCAACATACAGCGCCATTCGTTTACTTTTTTGAAACACCAGATCCGCCATATAAATTTCAGCGCGGATAACACATAGCTGGTATGGGTCACCACCAACAATATTGAATTTTCTTATGTTTACTGCAGAATCATCAAAATTGTTGAAGCAGGGTTCTTCAATAATGGCCAATGCCGAACATATGCCGGTACTATCCGCCGGGGGCCGGGACGGTACCGGTTTTACCTGCTGGCAGGAGGAAAAAAAAACAAAGGCAAAACATAATATTGCTGCTATATAGCCCTTTCCCATTGGGGTATACTTCATAACTTACCCTTTCTCGCCAAAAATATAAGACCCATTGAAAAAGCAGCGAAAAATATTGTCAGCACAATCCCGGTTCCCCTAAGGAGAGTATTTTCCAATTTTTCCGGATTGCTGGGATCATATTTTATATATTTAATATCACCTATATTTTTCCCCAATTTACTAAAAACACGCCTTGTGCCTCGGTAATTGCGTCCATTGGCGTTATACTCATAGGTAACCCAGTGGGAAGCAGAATGACCTGATTGCCTATCTGACGAAATATCGATAATGGTGGCTTGGACTCGGACGTAACCAGTTGATTGCACTGTGCTAAATATTACAATACCCACCATAAAAAGTGTGGCAATGATACCTATAAACAAAATAACAGATAGTTGTTTTTTATCCATGGCAAATACTATAGCCTCCTATTCATTTCTATAAAATATAGCGCAGATGTATTAGTTTTTGGGTTATAACACATCTGCGCATTTACTTATTCTATTCTTAACTTGTTCTCACTTAGGGCTGCCAATTAAAAGTCCGGTCCCAATAAATTTTTCCCCGCCTTAAGAAGCTGCCATTTCCTCTGTATCATTAATATCAACATCAGATAAGGGAGTCATCAATAATTGTGGAGCATTCGGGGGCGTGCTACCTGGGAGTGTACAATAGGAAAAGCTGTTTATAAAGTTAACATCGCCCGTTGATGCATCATAATCAAAAACGTGCCATAAGGTCCCACCACGGTTCTCCGGAATGTTGAATGTTGCCACAAGGGCCTCCCCGGAGTACAGCTTGACTTGTGCCCCAGAATTCGCCATAGCAACACTTGAATAATTATTTCTATTAGAATAATCGTGAACATAGAAACTATAGCTGCCCGTATCATCCAGCTCATATACCGTTGATGTCTCAGGTCCATAGCTGTTGACGTCATCTAAATCAAGATCGGCTATCCTTATGCCTCCCTGGGTATAAGTTTTCCCGGCAAACCACGTGTGGAAGACTACATTATTGCTAGAATTCATTCCATACAAGTGTGAATCTAGATCGTACGGTAGGTGTCCCCATGTTAAAACTATGCGGAAACTATTATCAGAAATTTCGACTCCCGATGTTGGTGTAATAGCTATTTCAGCAAAGGTACTTGCATCGGATAGCACTGCCACATTTTTATAAACGGTTACAAAATCCTCTTTTGAGAATTCCAGGGTGTAGTTTCCCGGCGAAAGCGAGAAGGAATATTCAGTAGTATCCATTGTTCCCGATAATATGGGTTCGTCTGTTGTGTTACTCCACCCTTCTCTAATAGCGTATTCAACACCTTCCAGTCTCCCACCTGTGAGGGCATTGGTTATAATTCCGTGAACTGTTCCATTGTTCGTGCCGCCGCCGCGTTGTATCATTAATGATGCTTCGCATACGCTCCTTTGCTCTTTTACAATAATGACATTTTGGTTATACGCCTGATACCCTGTAGCCATGACCTTCATTTTATAAGTACCCGCCGGCAAGTCTCTAGCCAAAAATTCGCCTTCTAATACCTCGAAGGTTCTTGTATTAGCCGTATATAATGTTTTAACCAGTGTGTTGGTTTTCCCATTATAAAGCTCAACGCGAGCACCTTTAATTGGCTGATTTGTACCCGTGTCTTTTACTAACCCCAGTAGGGAACCCTTGCCATAGGTACACTTATCATCGGGGGTTCTGCGAAGGTTTTCTAAATGGACTTTGCGTTTTAATACGCTATTGTCTTCGTCATAAATATCCCAGCTCCAACTCAGATTGAACTTATTCAATACCCATCCCACCAACGTGTCCTCGTCCAGCTCAAGTGTTGCATACAAATACACCGTACCGTCAAGGCAATGCAAAGTAGGGTCCACATCTGTATGAGCAACGTATTTGCCTGTAAGCCCTAACCCGGCATGGGCATCAAACCCTGCTAAATCCCATACTGAAAATAGTGTAAGTTTTACACCTAGCCCTAAACCCAAGCGTGCCGAAGCGTTTAGCTCGATGGCAGTAAACTCGGTTCTGTAATCTTTAATTGTACGAAAAGCCTTATTTTTATATTGGAAGCCATTTGTATTTGTGATAGTGTAGCTAATTGTAACCGTTCCACCTACCTCGAAGTTAAGGAAAAAAACGAAATCCAAAGTTAATCCCGTTGTACCCAAGGCTATCGGAACCCTTCCAAGTTCAGTTTTTCCCCTTCCGGGAACCGGTTTTCCGGTGGTTACATCAAAGCTGCTTTCAGGAATACCGAAAGAATATTCTGCGCTTCCCGATACTTTCAGCTCGTTTGTTACGGATACGGTCAATTCATCAAGTGAAAAGCCGCCTAATATACCGCCCTTTGCCTTAACGGTAACATCGGGAATTGACACTTCAAAAGCTCCGCTAACCTTTACACCGGTATTGCCGATTGATTTTTCGGCAAGAGTATATTTTAACTTTCCGGGTAATGATGTAGATCCGCCAATGTTAAAAGGTGCAAATTGGTCTTCATCATCAGCAACAATTACGCCATTTGGGTCATATTCTGCGGTAACATCATCGGCCACGGTCATGTTGGCGATATCCGCCGCACCATATCCGATGAAAACGAAATCGCTTATTACTTCCTCCATTTCGGGTATTACACAGTCGATGGTCAAATTATTTCCGTTGTGTTGAACCAAGGTAGCCTTGAGTGCGATACCGCCTATATAATCGTCATTGGCCGGTAAAACAAACACACTTCCCACCGAAATTTGATCCGTTTCAGAATTTTTTTCAATAGTTACAGTGCGGGTACCATCACCCTTATCGGTAACCGAATAATCGGTGCTTGCAATCACAACAACATCTTCTTGCAGGGAAACGGTATCTTGCATTTCCGAATCCTCAAAACTAAGACTATTGTTGAATTCTTCGATTGTAGCAAGTATTTGATTTTTATCACTTGTGGAAAGAGCATTGCCCGGGTTAAATTGGTTGGCCTTTAAGCTGAGGAAGCCCTGTTGTACTGTTACAGCGACCTCGGGCCTATATGTAAGTTGTTCCAAATCATCACAGGCAAGCTCGTAATCCCCATAAAAGCCCATTCCCTTGGCAACTGTATATGCAACAAACTCACGAGTTGCAGTATCATCGGGTCTGAATAAGGGTATGTCTTGTTGTGGATCTTCATATCCTTCCGAGTCGGGGGTAGGGAGGAGGCCGAGTGCATTAGCTGTTTCTATTAAATCGCCTTTCTCATAATTCTCTGTATCCCCATAAAAATAATCGTACTGGGTGTCTATAATATTTGATTCAAACTCCAACGCATCGGCAAGAATTTGGATCCATTCACCGCGGGTATATAAGCAGTCATCCTCGATTTTCTGCGACCATTTAGCGTATAGCGTTATGTTTGTGGTAATTCCTTCGGCAAAATTAAATGCGTTTTCACAAGATTTTTCTTTATACCAGCCTTCAAAAACAAATCCTTCCCGTGTAGGATTTGTCGGTTTTACAGCAGTTTCCCCGGAAGATACAGTTTGTCTTTCAGGAGGATTTGCAGCACCGGTATAATTTAGATCGAATGAAATCGTGGAAGTTTTAGAGCTGCTTTTACCGGATGAAGAAGATGATGTTGGTATGTTGAAGGTTGTAAGCGAACTCCCCGGCTGAATGATGCCGTTATTTTTTGTCTTAACACTGCCTGCATTTTTGTCAACAGTGATTTTGGTGGGCACAGTAAGCACTTCCACGCCTGATTTGGCTTTTTCGGTAACAATAACCTCCTTAACCGTGCCATCGCCTTCTATAATGACCTCATTTGCGCTAATAGTAATGCTGTCAACTATACTTTTTTTATTGACGGTAAGTTTTGTGTTATCGCCGTTTATCTTAGCATTATCCACAATTGAGTTATCCAGTGTTACTTCGGCCTCCCCAAGGATTATTAAGTTCTTTACGGTGCCCGTGGCAATAGCATTTGAACCTTTGGTTATGACCACTGTGTCAAAATCACCGTTTAAGAGGACCGGTTCGCCGGATGTTTTGTTTACTAAGGTTGAGGGTATACCGGATTCACCTTTAATAGCAATTGAATTCGACCCGCCCCCGTACACGATAAGCTGACCGTCAAGGATTACGTTGTCAAGTGTTATATTGCCATCACCAACACCCTGCCCGATAATCAAGTCGCTTTTTATAGTTGTGTCCGCAACTGTCACATCGGATTTGCGAATAATTAGCGATTTTGTATAAGTTTGCCCAGTAACGGACTTATCAATAATTTCATCCGTTGTATTGTTAATTATAGTCAAGGCCTCTGCACGGGTGAAATATCCCTGCGGATCGAAAGTATTTTGACCTTTGCCTATAACATAACCCAGCTTCTGAAATGCCCCAACATAACCTTTGTAATCCATGCCTATATCCGAATTGTCAACGAATGTGGTTTCATCGTCGACAGAAGGTATACTGTAGGCTACAGCTATGTATTTGATCGCCTGCTCGCGTGTCACTTTGGCAGACAAATCAACGGTATCGCCTTCATTTGCCAAAATAATCCCGGCTGCTACGGCTTTTTCGATATGCTCGTCGGCCCATTCAGGCAGCCCTGTGACCATTGTCCTCTCGGTGTAACCGAAAGTTTTCGAAAGAATTGTTACAAGTTCCGCCAAGGTTAGTTCCTTGTTTGGCTCAAACCTGCCATTGCCGGTTCCAAGCAAAACACCGTATGTATCGCTCGACCATTTCTCAATTTGAGGATAAGCCCAATGCCTACTGGAAACATCCGAATAGGTGTCCATGCCAAATGTTGTCATCGGGCATATGCTTATGATCAGCACAAAAGCAAGCAGCCACGCAAGTAGTTTTTTACTAATTCCCATAAATCTTACACTCCCCTAATTTTTTATTCTTTGCATACTTATTTCTGCGCACTTATCAAGGTAGTGCAAAGAATAGACATGCCTTATAATTATAATTTATTTGGGTTGCATAATCAATACTTATGTATACCTTTTTTTATTTTATATATTTTTACGAATACCTGTTGATAATTTGATCTACGTTATACAGACTGGAAGTATAAAAAGCGGTATTTCGAGTTGCCATTGTGGTGCTTATTGTTATAATAGTAGTTAGTGCAGGATTTATGGATAACCTTTGAGAAGAACAGTCGATGATAATGGGGGGCGATATCGTTTTAAGATC
>JAAZML010000044.1 GCA_012798835.1 Clostridium sp. | reverse complement strand
TATTATCCCGAGAAAGGTTTTAAAATAGTCACAACCTGTCCTAGATAAACAGGTTTTAATTATCGAGTGGGAAAAAATGATTAACCCCTGCCTCTGACCCTAGCCTGCCCCACCTTCTTAATCGAAGGTTAGCTATTTTTATTCTCGTCGCCCTGCTTCGCTGACCTTAAACTACAAAGTTACTACCTTCGCTATTAGTAGATTTAATCAAAAAATCCCGGCCCTTTAATTACGGGACCGGGATAGGTTGCTATTTAGTCATTTTTAATCGTCAAATATGTGGCAACATATGGCAACCAGTGATCTGCAATTTTAACCACAATATAAGAACTTACACCTCCATAATAATAGGCATAATCATGGGACGTCTTCGAGTTTGGTCATACAAGTACTTACTCAAGACCTCTCTAACTTGAGACTTGATAGACGCCCAGTCCTTAATATTTCGTTGTTCACAAAAGGCTAAGGCATCCCGAACCCGATCTTTAGAATTCTCAATTAACTGTTCCGATTCCCTGACGTAAACGAATCCGCGTGATACAATGTCCGGACCTGCTATCAACGCTCCAGAATCTTTATTAATGGTTACCACAACTATAATAATTCCGTCCTGTGACAATTTTTTGCGATCTCGCAATACAATATTACCAACATCACCAACTCCGAGCCCGTCTACCAAAATCCGACCTGCTGTTACTTTATTGGTCTGGGAAACCTTTTTCTTATTCACCTCTATGACTTGTCCGTTTTCCGCTACAATGATCCTGGACGACGGCATGCCTAACGATTCTGCAATTCTAGCATGCCTCATAAGATGGCGGTATTCACCATGAATAGGCATTAGGTAGCGCGGTTTTATGAGATTAATCAATATTTTCAGTTCCTCTTGACTGGCGTGCCCTGAAACATGAACTCCGGCCGATCTTTCATAAATAACTTCCGCACCTTGTCTAAACAGGTTATCCACAGTTCGTGCCACCAGTTTCTCGTTACCCGGAATTGGAGTTGCGGAAATAATGACCGTATCTCCTTTCTGTATTGCTACCCAACGGTGATCTGCCATCGCCATCCTAGTAAGAGCCGACATAGGTTCACCTTGACTACCGGTGGTAACTATCACCAGCTCATGAGGAGCATATCGGTTAATTTCCTCCATCTCGATCCAACCATCGGGAGGAATATCGATGTACCCCAGATCTTTGGCAATATTAACATTGTTCAATATGCTTCTGCCTACAAGGGCAACCTTGCGACCATATCTTTGCGCCGTATTAAAGACCTGTTGAATGCGATGAACATTAGACGCAAAGGTGGTTATGATAATCCTCCCCTGACAGCGCCTAAAAAGCTCGTCAAATGTATCCCCAACTATCCTTTCCGATGGAGTATATCCAGGCCTGTCCGCATTAGTGCTATCGGACATCAGCATTAATACTCCTTTTTCCCCCAGCTCAGCTAATTTTCGATAATCAACTAATTCTCCATCGACTGTTGTCTGGTCAAGCTTTATATCACCGGTATGAAGTATAATCCCCATCGGCGTGTGTATAGCAACTCCTAAAGCATCGGGAATACTATGGATAACTCTGATAAATTCGATTTTAAAAGGACCTATATTAATAAATTCCCTGGCCCTAACCGGAATCATATTGACCTTGCCAATATTATGTTCTTTTAGCTTGGTCTCAACTATTCCTAATGTTAGCCTGCTTCCGTAAACAGGAACATTAATCTCTTTTAGT
>JAAZML010000077.1 GCA_012798835.1 Clostridium sp. | reverse complement strand
GTTCTTTGTTTTTCCAATGAGTTTAGCACTAACACCCTTATATTTCCTCTGGGGTGTAATCTCTTCTATTCCATCAATTTCAAAGGAAACATAATTATTACTACTGGGAATATTAATAATTTCACTAATAATCTTTTGGGTATCCTTTATGCTGCTGGGCATTTGTTTTAAAAGAAAATCAATATCAATAGTTGCTCGACTTTCAAATCCGCTTAAAGTAAAAATGAACAGTCCCCCTTTTAAAATTAGATTATCAACATAATTTGAAAGGGAAAGTCTCCTTAAAAATTCTTCTTGACAAAACAAACGAAGGTGAACTTGAAAGAACATCTCGGAGTCTTGTGATTTGTTTTTTAATTTTGCTAGCACTGAAGTCCCTACATCCATTAAAGCCACACTCCTATCACATCATGCACCCGATTTAGCACTTTTCTTCTTTTAGCATAATCGATAAGGTTTTTTATGTTTTTTTAGGATCGGCTATATATCCATGAATAGCCTTATTAAAAGTTTCTTTGTCTATTTCTGATTCATATTTAAGGCATTTACAAATAAGCCTATCACGATCAAAAATATTGATAGCACAACCGTCTATTTATAACTAGGCATAATATTAATTACCTTCTCTTAAGATATCCAAATATTCCTCATATGAATAGATCCTGTTTCTTCTTTCACCGGCTGATTGGACCAGAATACCTACCTCCTTCAACCTCTTTATGGCATCTGAAGTTGTGTTAAAGGCAAGATTTAAAGCCTTAGCTGTCTTGGAGATTTCTATAATAGGATTTGCCTCAATATAGTTAAGCAAGCGTAAAGTATTTTTTGCTGCTCTTCCCATGCCCTTTATAATAGCCGAATTTTTATTATGAAATGCTATTAATCGGTCGGTAAAGGAAAAGAACATAAGGCTCTTTGGTGAAAGACTAAAGCCCGGTTATATAACTTCCACTTTCCCGAAACTATTAAAGCAGCATGGTTTTAGGAGAATTCGTTTCCATGACCTAAGACTTAGCTGTGCCAGTTTGCTTCTAGCTAACAATGTGCCAATGAAACAGATTCAAGATTTGCTCGGACATAGTGATTTTTCAACAATGGCTAATATATGCCCATCTAGATTACAGCTCGAAATTGTTATCAGCCCAAGCTATGGTTGAAGGACTAAACTTTGGAAACATGATTGAGTCTACCGGAACAATTGGAAGAGTAGAAAATCATGCATCTATATCTCCATAAAAGAAAAAAAGCTTTCCTTGGCGGAGGAAAACCTTTAAATCCTGGCGGAGAGAGTGGGATTCGAACCCACGGTCGGCGCAAACCGACACAGGTTTTCGAGACCTGCACCTTAAACCAACTCGGACATCTCTCCAGATTATTAAATTTCCTGTACTATCTAATTTGTTTTTTTCCTTAATTCTTTAAAAAATTCCTTCAGTATCCTAGAACATTCCTCTTGCAGTAAGCCATACAGCACCTCAACCCTATGGTTTAGACCATCCAGCCCCAATATATCCACAAGTGAACCGGCGGCCCCCGCCTTTGGGTCAGCGGTACCAATAAATATCCTTTTGATTCTTGCCTGGACTATCGCACCAGCACACATAACACATGGCTCCAGCGTAACATACATATCGCAATCACTAAGTCGCCAACCCCCAACTTTAGCACAAGCTTCCCTTATTGCCGCAATTTCTGCATGATGGGTAGGATCGTTCCTTGTTTCCTTCTCGTTATGCCCACGGGCAATTATCTCTCCATGTCTGGTTATTACCGCCCCTATGGGTGTTTCTTTTTTTTCATACGCCTTATCAGCTTCCCTCAAGGCCTCACCCATAAACCATTTCTTCGTACCCTTTTCAAATTTCAATTTGTGCGACTACCTCCGGTCAATAACATATAAAAACCAGTCGACAATTCTTAAACATTGCGAATAAATTATAACCAATAAAAATTCTATTGTCAAATCTATTTTTTAAATTGTTTTGGGAATATAACAAAACCCCTAGAAGCCCTACAGCCCTAGGGATTTTACATGGTGTGCCCAAAGGGATTCGAACCCCCGGCCTGCGGTTTAGGAAACCGACGCTCTATCCTGCTGAGCTATGGGCACGTATATAATAATTATATCCGAAATCAATGATTACTAGTATACTAAAAAAAATGAAATTTTTCAAGGGTATTTTTCTCCCAATATTAAATTTATATTTCAGCTCCATACAACCCGGGTATATTTTTTTGCCAAGCTTCCCCTCAAAGACCCACCACTTCCAGTTTACAAACCACGCCTTACAATATATCCAGTGTAAAATCATCCTAATATATAATAAAAAATAAGTTAATCTTATTATAAAATTATTCGATAAAAAAGATGATAGCCTTTTGTTTTCTACTTATATTATGGGGGTCTACAATGAGATTAATTGTTAAAAATCGCTATAGAATTATTGTTTTTATATTAATTATATTTATCATGTCTTTTGCTATGATGGGTAAAGCCGAGTCAGGTTTTACACTAAAGGCCGAACCTGCAAAATTAAATTCTGATACCCAAATAAACCTTAGCTGGCCATCCATAACTGATGCCTCCCACTACAGCCTTTACAGGGACGATACACTTGTAGCAAATATTGACGTTGATACACAAGAATTTTACCTGAATTTTGAGGATACAGGGCTTGTGCCTAACACTGATTACGAATATAAAGTGATTGCCCTAATGCCCAATGGTAGTACTATTGAGTCCGAGCTTTGTAGTGCCAAAACAGCCACAATGCGTACTCCTTCTATAGTATCATCGCATTTGGATATAAACAATAAAGAGGTTACTCTATCATGGGTAAATAATTCCCTATCAGCAAAAACTATAATCATAAAAAAAATTGGAATCGCAGAGCCTATTGTTACCGTCTCATCCAAAGATAGCAGTGTAAGTTTTCACGATCCTTCACTTTCAGAAGGAGTGCCTAGTAGTTATGTTATTTTATCAATGGATGAACAGGGAGCTACATCCCCCGAATCCACCCCTGCTGTGCTGACCCCTATAGAATTGCCCCGCATAAATGCCTCAATAGATGGAAGAATTGTAACCATAACATGGGATAAACTTTTAGATGCAGAGCATTTTCTACTTGAAAGGGCCAAATATTCATCCAATTCCTGGGGTGTATGGGAGGCAATAAAAACTACATTGCCAAGGGACAAAAATCAGGTTACCGACAACATCGGCAGCGGGACATATCGTTATAGGCTTTATATGGAAAACGAGGAGTACCGAGCTACCAGTAATATTTCCAAACCTGTTACAAGGTTACTGGCACCTTCTGATTTAAAATGCATTCCAACAGTTCTTGGGAGAATAGATCTTAGCTGGACGAATCCCCCAGGAAAAGATTTTATTATTAATGTAGAAAGACGGGATAACCCGGGCGAAGATTTTAAAATTATAGCTTCCCTTGACAGCAATATAAACAGTTATTTTGATGCCTTTTCTATAGAGCCCAACAAATCCTATTATTACAAAATAACAGCCCGGGATGGGAGTAGTATGGCCGCAACGCCAATATATCATATTTCCACTGGGCCACCATCCCCCGCAAAATCCCTTACCCTAGAAATTTTATCCCCTACTAAAATAGGGCTTAATTGGCAAGACTCATCCAATAACGAATCCGGTTTTAAAGTAGAAAGAAAAACCGATTCCGGCGGTTTTATGGAAATTGCATTATTGCCCCCAAACACAACACAATACATCGATAATGTGGGTGATTTGTCCGAATACACATACAGGGTAATCCCTTTTAATCTAGCCGGAGATGCTCCCTCCTATAGCAACACCGTAAAAGCCAAAACCTCCCTAAACAAGCTTCCCCCTCGGTCTTTGGAGGTCAACGCAGTTGCCAACACACAAATCGATCTTTCATGGGAGTACGATGACCTTTCCAACCGTAGTACAGTTATAGAAAGAAAGATGGGGGAGGGGGGAAATTGGAATATAGTCAAAATTCTCGGTGCCGGGATCACAAATTATAGTGATATTGATCTCCTTCCTAGTACCCAATTTTTCTACAGGGTAAGAACACTCCTTTCTGACAATGTATACTCTATCCCCTATCCGGATAATCCTGAAGGCACAGGTGTGTTCACAAAAATTGAGACTCCATCGAATTTAAAAGCCATACGCCAAAACTCAGGGGCGATAAAGCTTACATGGACGGATATGCTCCAAGATGAAACGGAGTTTATAATCGAAAGAAGTGCCAAAAATGGACCCTTTATAAAAATTGCAACGCAAAAACCCGGCTCTAATACATGGTACGATTTCGATGCTTTGGATGATATAGATTATACTTATAGGATAAAAGCGATCAATCCCTATAATTCTTCCATCTATTCTAATACATATTTCGTGGAACGGTTACCACAAAACCCACCCGAAAATCTTAGTATGGATATTATATCCCGCAACACGGCTGTTTTACATTGGGAAATTCAAAATAGTAATATATCAAAATTTATGATCGATATTAGGTCAAAAACAAGTGAACCTTGGAAAAGAATTGCCACCCTGCCTGCGGGCATCAAAAGCCTCGTTATAAATAATTTGGAGGCAAACACCCTTTATCATGTGCAGGTATTGGCCGTATCAAATAGCCCATCACAGGAACCCTATACCAGTAAAAACGAATTCCAATTTGTAATGGAACATTTGGAAGCCCCCACAAATCTCGTAGCAAAGACCCTATCCCCTACACAGGTCATTCTTGAGTGGGAAAATATTTCGCAAAAAGGTATGGGTATTATAATTGAGAGATCCGTAAACGGTGGGGATTTTCTTGAAATCACTCGTGTGGGGAAGGATATAAGCCGTTATCTTGATAATACCGTTTCTGCGGGCAATCTATGCAAGTACAGACTTAAATCCTTTAGTACAAATACCTTTACAGACTATTCTAATACCGGTGTCGTAAGAACACTCCTCCCCGAAACCTTTGCCGATCTTAGCTTTGTCCCTTGGGCAAAAAATGCCATAGAAAACCTTGCAGCCTTAGGAGTCGTGCAGGGAAAAGAATATAATGCTGGCAAACAACCCATGTTCGCCCCCAATGATAAAATAACACGGGCCGAATTTATAACACTTGTAATAAAAGCATTTTCACTTGATAGAACACCTGTAGGCACATTTAGCGATGTTAAACCTAACCATTGGTATTATAAAAACGTCATTATTGCAAAAAATATGGGAATAGTTACAGGAATGGGGGACGATTATTTTTACCCCAATAACCCGATAAAAAGGGAGGATATGGCGGTTATTCTTGCCAAAACTTATAAAATTCTTGAAATTCCTTTACCCCATTATAACGATTCAATTCTTGATAAATACAAGGATAAAGGCGATATATCCCCTTACGCTCTAGCTAGTATAGCTTCCCTAAACGGTGAAAAAATTATAAACGGCAAAAGCAGCCACGAGCTTGCCCCACAGGACTATTCAACGAGGGCTGAAGCTGCGGTAATGATATACAATATTCTAAAAAGATAATAAACCTTTTCATACAACTGCTATAAATTAGTTTTAAGACCCTAGGCAAGATAGTTTTTAAAGCTCTGGGGTCTTTTCTTTTTGAAAGTATATTTAAAATATTGGCCTTGGAGAACCCAGTGAATTGGTTTATAATGTGCATAAGAACCTACAGACCCATAGTCATATAGGATTTGCCAAACTTTTTACAATTTAAATATTGCATCAAAATATTTTATAAGATACAACCAATTCTAAAGGAGGATATAAATATGGAAAAATCGGTAGGAAAAACACTTCCTAAACGGGAGAATATCGAAAAAAAATACAAATGGAAACTTGAAGATATTTATCCCAAGAATTCTGACTGGGAAAAAGATTTTGCTGTTTCCAAAGAATATATGTCTGAAATAATCAACTTTAAAGGAAAACTAGCTGATAGCCCCAAAAAGCTTTTGAAGTGCCTTACCCTTTATAGTAAATTAATGTCCCTAACAGACAGGGTTTTTGTGTATGCCCGGATGAAAAAGGATGAAGACAATTCCAATTCGTTATACCAAGGTCTTGCAGGTAGGGCGTACACCCTCATGACGGATGTATTATCCTCCGTATCTTTTATTGTACCCGAAATAATAGCACTTCCAGAAAACGTGCTAAACGATTTTATTAGTAAAGAAAAAGAATTGAAAATATACCAACAATTTTTTAATGAACTTTTAAGGCAAAAGGAGCACATTTTGTCCGAAAAGGAGGAAAAACTCCTCGCCCTTTCATCTGAAATGGCAGGCAGCTCTCGGGAAATTTTCTCAATGTTTAATAATGCTGATATTCGTTTTCCAAACATTACAAACGAAAATAATGAAGAAATAGAGCTTACAAAAGGCAATTATATAAAATTCCTCGAAAGTGAGAATAGGAGGGTCCGAGAAGATGCCTTTAATGCTCTTTATACTACTTATGGAAAGTTTAAAAATACCCTTGCTGCGTCCCTTTTAGGCAGTATAAAAGCCGCCAAATTTTATGCTTCCACCTCTAAATATAATTCCTCACTTGAGGCATCTTTAGATTCGGATAATATAACCCCTGATGTATACAATAACCTTATTGATACCATAGACAAAAACCTTCCGTTGCTGCACCGCTATCTAAGGCTTAGGAAAAAAGCCCTCGGCCTGGAGCATCTCCATATGTATGACTTGTACGTTCCAATGGTCGAAAAATCAAAAATGAATATCCCCTACGAGGAAGCAAAGGACATTGTTAAAGATAGCCTAAAACCATTAGGAAGCGAATACCTTTCTTATCTTGATGAAGGTTTCAAAAACGGCTGGATAGATGTTTACGAAAACCGGGGTAAAACAAGCGGCGCATATTCTTGGGGTACCTACACAACCCATCCTTATGTACTATTGAATTATCAGGGAACTATAAATGATGTATTCACTTTAGCCCACGAAATGGGGCATGCTATCCATTCATTCTTTACAAATAAAGCTCAACCCTATATATATTCCGAATATAAGATCTTTGTTGCGGAGGTTGCCTCCACCGTAAACGAATCCTTACTTATAAAACACCTGTTGGAAAAAACCCATGACCCAAAGGAAAAAGCTTATCTTCTAAACCATTATCTCGAACAGTTCAGGGGAACTGTTTTCCGGCAAGTTATGTTCGCCGAGTTTGAAAAAATCATGCATGAGAAATACAATAATAAAGAGGCCCTAACGACAGAAACATTATGCCATGTCTATCTCGAGCTAAATAAGAAATACTTTGAAAAAGAAGTTGAAGTTGATAAGGGTATTTCCATAGAGTGGGCACGCATTCCCCATTTCTATTCCAGCTTTTATGTTTATAAATATGCGATGGGCTTTTCTGCAGCCACCGCCATATCAAACATGATCCTCCACGAGGGTCAAAGTGCTGTAGATAGATATATTAATTTTTTAAAGGGCGGTAGCTCTGATTATCCTTTGGAACTTTTGAAAACTGCTGGTGTTGATCTTTCAACACCCCAGCCAATTCAAGATGCATTAAAAATATTTGAGGAAACGCTTTCAAAACTTGAGGAATTGATAGGATGAAAAGAGAACCGCCAGGTTCTGGCAGGATTACTAAACCAATGCAATTGTGTGTTTCGCCCCCACGATCCATAACCTTTGGCTGCATTCCTGACGATTCGTTTGTTACTAAGTACAATGTTTGCTTCAACATCCTTCATGAAAGAATTAATAAATGTATAAGCGGCAACCGTAGGGTTACTGCTTATACTATGTTAACAAGGAATAAGTTCTATCGAAATTACTCCAAAATCTACTTCCTTCTTTCCCTCAAAAATTGTTTTATCGTACTCAATCCCTAAATAGTTTAGATGGCAGAAACATGTCGCTGTTTTTTCTATTTCAATTTTATATATATTGTCCCCATCGGAATCAAAAGTAAGGTGAATCTCTTTATAAAGAACCGTTAATGAGATACCTTTTAAAACTTATGTAGATTAGTATCTTTTATTCTTTCGTGTCATATTAAGAATGGCCATTAAATAGAATATTAACCCAGTCGCAATAAGCACTATAATGTAAAACCAGGCTTTCGGTGTCCAGTCTCCATACTCATAGGTCGCTCCTACAGCCAAACTAAACTTTTCATATGCCTCTTGCGGTAGATTAGCAAACCCCACGTCCATAGGGTTCATCATTAAAAGCTGTCTGAACAATGCTGCAGCGTGAGCGCAAGGGAAACATTTAACTACCCATTGCACACCTGCCGGAAGTTCTCCAATGCTAACGTATGCGCCGATGAGAAAACCAATAAGCGTACCTAAAATAATACTTACGGTGGTATAAGTATTGCTAGTTTTTATAAAAGATACGATAAAGCATACCATAGCACTTGATGCAAATGAAGACAGTAAAATAACCCCAATAAGTCCAAGCATTGTAGTCATCCCAACTAATTCGCCACCTTTTGCGACAATATATATCTCGCCAAAAATTAACGTAACTATTGACATTACAACGCTTACGATGAAGCCAGTAATCATATATCCTCCGGCTATACTGCTTCTTTTTATCGGTGAAGAATAGAAATCTTTTATGCATTTTTGTTCTTTATCAGATACCATAATTGCATATGCACCCATACTCGTAGTAATGGCAGATGAAGCTAGCATTCCAGCTACAACCCAAGAATTCATTATGTTGTTTGCGTTATCTAAAAAATCTAAACCACCCGTGATAGAATCCCCTATAAAAAATATAAATAGGCAAAATATTATAATAACGCCCAAAAGTGAAAAGAACACACCGCCTTTATCCTTGAAAAAAATTTTTAGCCCCCTAATTGTCATTTGTCTCATTCCCGCAACTCCTTCCCAGTTATGTTAATAAACACGTCATCCATAGTCCCGTAAAGCACCTCAAAGCTTTCCAGTCCTTTCTCAATGCCTCGGAGTATATCCAGTGAGTCAAGTGTTGATCTAATACGAACATCAATAAATCCGGGGGCCTCAGTCCATTCTAGTTGACGTTTGTCCAGGTATTCTTTTATTAATACATCATTGCTTGGCTTATATTTGATCATTATATGCTCAAAGCTATACTTCTCCTTTAGATCATAGGGTGTACCTTCAGCTACCACTAAACCTTCATCTAGTATAACGATATAATCAGCTTTTGCTGCTTCCTCCATATAATGAGTTGTCAAAAAGATAGTCATGTCATTCTCTTTTTGCAGTCTTTCCACTGTGGCCCATATATGTTTTCTTGTCTGTGGATCAAGACCTGTTGTTGGTTCATCAAGGAAAAGTATTTCCGGCGTGTTTAAAAGTGCCCTTGCGATATCTACTCTGCGCCTTTGCCCACCAGAAAGTTGACCATAATACCTGTCTATAAAACCCCCTATTTCCGCATAGATTGCGGCCTTTTCAATTGCCTTGTTTCTTTCTGCCCTGCTGGAATGGTAAAACCCGGCACGTATGGATAAATTCCCCCTGACAGTTAATTTTCGGTCAAGAACATTATCCTGAAACACAACCCCAATCCTGTTACGTATTTTTTCCGAATCCTTTCTAAGGTCGCAACCGGCTATCTTTACCTCACCCCCATCGAACCTATTTAATGTGCATAGTATATCAATAGTAGTTGATTTACCTGCACCATTGGGTCCAAGAAAAGCAAACAACGAGCCCCTTTCAACCAAAAAATCTATGCCCTTGACGGCCTTGATATCACCAAAAGACTTTTTTAGTGAAGAAACTTCTATCACGTTTCCCATATTCGCCATCCCCCTATTTAATCTAAGATCTTAACAACGTATATTTATTATTTACGCCTCCCCACTCCCCACCTCATTTTGGGAGTAGATTCCATTTAGAAAAATATATTACGCCATTTATCTAGGATAAAATAAATCCATAGTATCATGTGATGTATTAAGACCATGCCACAACTTGCAAATGCAAATATTTTAATTGCATTTGCTTATGCAAGGCTTTTTAAATCTTGCATATCCCAACCCCAATTAAGGTAGAAAATTCTCTATTTTAATTCCCATCCCTTTATCTAATGCCTGCTTGTAAACATAATCTGCTAGCGTAATGTCTAAAATTCCAAGGCCGAAGGGGCTGTATATGGTGGGCTTCCCAGCTTCTCGGGGTGGGATGCTACCCTTTATCACCTCAGCGATATTTCCCGCAACAAAATCGTCCTTTCCCCGTTTTATATGCGTTAAGTGTATAGAGGTCCTTTCCTTGCATACGTGCTCATAATCATCAACAACATTATATGCTTCCTCAATTATTTCAGGGGCGAAATCTCTCAAAGATACCCCTAATACGGTATGTTTTTCGCCTAGCAAACTTGTATCATAAAGAAATGGTGTTGCAGCAGTAGTAGTAAAAGATATAATCTTCGTATTCACTAATACCTCACTTATACCTTCACACTTAATAAACGATATTTTAGCTCCATGATTATTAGCAATAAAATAATCCATACGTTTCTTCGATAAGTCGTAAAGAAATACCTTTTTTACTTCCCTAAAAACATAAAGAAGAAAACTTAATATTTCACTATTTATCCTGCCGCTAAAACGTCTTAACTTTTATTACGCTATTTGGATGAATACGGTACCGAAAAGTAAAATGAAGTAGCCGCTGTGAAACATGTAGGATATACATGCCGTAAATTGGGTTGAATATGTTGTTATGCATGCAACTAAGGCAATTATAACTATAAAGCATCTATAAACTGGGGAGCCATGCTGTATATAAAACACGACGCCCCTAATAGGCCTAAAATAATTGAATGGGTAGAAAATCCCCAAATCCCCTATATGGTTTGCGTAAAGCTTTATTCGTTTATATTTGTAGCCCTGTCCATCTAATCCCAACTTCTATTGGGGATAGCATTTGCTTTGTTTACAGCATTTGCTTGGGCATTTTTATATTCATTTGCTGCATAACGTAAGAAGTCCGCATAGCTCTCCATTGCTTCAATCATGCTTTGCGAAATCGATCCTTTCTCTGTTGACTTATACCATTCACTTTTAAATTGGTCAAAATCCGCACCCTGCCATGACCCCGATAATGTGTCTAGTTCACCGGTTGCATTCTTCATGTTTAGCTTATGCTTGCCTATGTAGGTATCAATGACTTTGGCGGTTCTTTCAAGCCTACTGGAATCAACCTTTATATATGCCATAATTAAAATCCTCCTTACTTAAAAGCATCTGCTAATTTTTTGTTCACCGTTTCCGCAGTTTCATACCCATCACCTATATGTCCATGTAAAAACTTTACAAAGTTATCCATAGAATTATAGCGCACATCATTATAAGCATTTTTAATGGCGAAGAATGATGCCCTTGCACTTTCGGATGCTTCCCCGTCCCAGTAAGGGTTGAGATCGTTTATGGCTTCCTCAACATCAGAAAATTCCGTTCTCATATAATCATTGTACATTTTTATTTTTGATGCCGCCTCCGCAACAGCATCGGTATTAACCCTTATTCTATCGGCCATGTTAATCCCCTCCTTTGTACTTTAAAATCAACAAACCACCTCTCCAAACCCTTCCCTTACTTTCGATGTATCTATATTACTTAGAGTTTTTCTTGCTTTGTACAATCTGTCGTCCAGGACAGCCCTAAGACGATTGGCACAAATATCATTACCTATTCCCTCAAATTCGTTACGGATACTGTTTTCAATACCTTCAAGTTCTGAAATGATACTCCCCAATTCTTGCTTTATTAGGTATAATTCGGTTTGCGCACTCGCTTTCATTGTTTGACCTCCCTTTACTTATAATTGGACCATTAGATTTTTCTCTACGGCTTCAAAGTTGCCTGCTGTTTCGTTCAGGTAATCAGCAGAATGTGATATTCTGCTACTTCTCCCAATTCTGTAATCAGCTTTAAGCAAATTCCACAGATCTAAAAGACCCGCCTGCATATACAATGAATCTAATCTGCTGTCTAACCTGCCAAGCCTGTTATTTATGTTCTCCAGCTCTTGGGCATATCTGCGCAGTTTTTGTGTGTCAACCTTAATTTGCGGATTTTCTAATGCATATTTATAGCCCGCATTGAATGTCTTATTAAAAAACTCTTTTACTTCATTGCCAATGTAGACAAGGACATTTTTTACAGTGGCGGCAAAGTCTAAGACCTTCTTCCCCATGGTAACTGCCGCCTTTTGTATGGCTTCATCAATTGTCCGGGCAAGATATTCAATTTTTTTCAGTATTTCTAATACCTTTTCCTTGGTATATTCTTCGACTACGGTTGCAATAAAAGCCGCTAATGCACATACAACCGCCCCTTCGAGTAACAGCACAAAGGGTACGGGATGTACCAAAACCACCCCTTTAATACAACGTATACAAATATCCAGAGCATCCCCCAGCCGCATTCCGTCTTTACCCATAAAGATAGCTACCGGGCATAAAATCGTATCGGTAAACCATTCTTCGAAGTCCACGGGCATAAGCATCATTGTCCGTGCTAAGACCTTTTTTAAGTACTTCATCCGTGTATCTTGCTGTCGAAACGAAGTATAGTTACCGTTTTCATCGAATTCATTGTCAAAGATTAGGTTGGTTATATAGTGTCCCTCCAAAAAAGAACCCGTTAAACCAAGATTATTTTCTACAAAAACCATTTCTCCCGAAACCGAAAACAAAAGTATATTAACAAAATCATTGCGTGCTGAAATAGTTTTTATTTTGTGTCTGTTTGCCTCAATTTCTTTCTTATATTTTTCTAAAAAGGCTTCACTAAAACCCTGTCCGTCATAAGAAACACATTTTTTAATTCTGTCACAAAACAATGTCGCACAAGCCGCCAGATTTCCTCCTTTGGAATGCCCCGTAACGGTGATGTTTTGGTACTTATCCGGCAGACCGTTTATGTAATTTACCGCCGTTTGCTGCATAGGTGTGAGCTTTGCATCTCCCCCGCCTTCAAAATTATCCATCCATTTTTTATAGGTACCGTCCGTCCCGCGAAAAACCGCCGATACCGCATTATCCCTCATATCGACAAAACAAGCGGCTGTAATTCCATCCCTACTGAGGTCATGTATCGGGCTGGCAATTTCTATATGCTGCAATTGGGGCGAGTTTCGTATCTCCACGAGAACCTCTTTAAACCTTTCCACTGCCGCTTCCCTTCCCAATTCCTTTGCTATATGCCCAAAGTCCCCGCAAAGTTCGACTTTATCCCAAACATAATCCGGCTCCAACATTTCTCGTGCGAGCCTTTGAAGATTTATTTCCTCACCTTTTACAACCTCATCGCAATATATTACCGAGCTAAGCAATGCCAGATCTCTTTCACCTAATTGCGGCATATAAACACCCCCATATAAGCTAAATACTTTCTGAAAAGACTATCTTTGAAGGGCCGTATTCCCCCTTATCCGGTCTGCGCGGGTCGTATTCTCTTGTGAGTTCATCCAAATTTACCCTTGTTGCCCGGGAAAGACCTTCGGGAGGGAAGACCCGTACCGTTATAAATCCGCGTACCCCGCCGTCGCTTGCTTTCCCGAAAATTTGGTTAGCATAAGATTCAGCCTCATCTACATTATCAAGTCCCAAAACAACGGTGACCCTGGGTCTCCAGGGATTCCCCTCACGTAACCACTCCTTATAGTCCGAATAGTTTTTTGTACCGTCAAACTGCTCCTTATAATATTCCCTCTGGGAATCGAGAAATACAGCTTTTGGAACATCTATGTCCGATAAAACGGATAGAATATCAGCCTCAAATTCCTCGCGGATAATAATCCCAAAATACGTGTCTAAATATTCACGTTCTTTACCTTTATCTTCACGAATTATGGCTTTTACAAGATCTGCCTCGGGATCCCCGCCCTTTGGATAACAGTAAAGACTATACTCATAACCGCGAACCAATGATATTGCTACAAATTCCACTCCATATTTTTTATGAAGTCTTTCTAGTATATCATCCCGAATGGCTTCATCGCTTTTGAAAAATTCGTTGTTCATACAACCGCTCACCCCAATCATAATAATTGCCAACAAGACAAATATAAAAATCTTTTTTTCTTTGTTCATTTTACCCCCCCGACTTAATAATTCTTACCCCAGTTGACTTGTTATATCTTTTTCAATTTTTTCAAATTCATCAGCCGTTTCTCTCAAATACATTGCGGATCTGCTGATTCTGGCGCTTTTCCCTATTTGCCAATCCGATTTAATTAAATTCCATATATCGGAAAGCCCCACTTCCTTATAGAGTGAGTTAAGCCTTCTGTCAAGAGCATTCAGCCTCGCATTTATGCCGTCCAAGCTTTCTGCATGAGATCTTAATTTGGAAGTATCTACGGTAAAATAAGGTTTGTCCTTTACATATTGAGTACCAGGTTCTAAATAATTTCTAGCCCATTTACCAACCATAATTAAAATGGTTAATTGAACAGGCGGCTCATAGGTTTTAATAATGACATTTATAATTTGTTTGGTAAAGAACATGCCGGGGATTCCCAATTTTACTTCTATAACCGCAATAATCACATATACAGAAATCTTTATACCCGTGTGATAGGCACTTTTCTCGGGCACATTTACTAAATTACCGTCCGGAGTTACGTAAAATGCCCCCATCAGATGGTTTCCGCCAAAAGCATTAAAAATCGTGTCTGGTAAAATAGAAGCACATATTACAACTTTCCCCACTGGCTCTAACATATCCGATACACCGTCGCCCTCGTTTTGGTAATTAGTTATTTTATTTTTTACTTCCCTTATCTTTTTTTGGTTTGCTATAAGGTATGATGAATTAAAGCCCGGAGCATTATATGTATTTACCCCTTTAATCTTATCAGGGTATGGAAAATGTATCGCCCCGCTGGCGGCCAAATTTCCACCCAATGAATGCCCAGTAAGGTATATGTTATCATGCCTTTCCATCCCCTTCATAAAGGAGTTCATCTTCTTTTGCTGATCAGCCTCCGTCAAAAAACCCAATTGTATATCCGTATATACATCTTTTCTCGAATCATAATCAAAGTTAAAGCCTTCCGTGCCTCTTACAGCAACAGTAACGGTATCCTTTGTCGGTCCGGATATTGCAATTGCGGCAAAACCAGTTTTATTTCTGTCGTTTAACGCTTTACATACTACGTAGTTCCCCTTCTTTACCTTTTTAAGCAAGCGATTGTATTCCCGC
This sequence comes from Clostridium sp., assembly GCA_012798835.1. GTDB lineage: Bacteria > Bacillota > Clostridia > Acetivibrionales > Acetivibrionaceae > Hungateiclostridium. Next base: position 1,874 of record JAAZML010000077.1, on the reverse strand, counting down.
TTTCCGAAGGTATCTATCAAGTAATCACGATTTTCAGTCTCTGTAATCATTTCTAGTAAAGTGTAGTCCCCTTTATCTCCCACCGGTTCTCCTGTTTTGCTGTCAAACCTGTCTTGGGGGACATCTTTATAAGAAAGCTGAGCTAAAAACATCATTTCTACTTCCGTAAAAGCGTCTTTACTCATGGTTGGAATCACTCCTTAGCTTCAGGCGGCTTTCGAATTCATCCAGTGATATAAATTCCCCCTTGGGCTCTAGGGTAAAAAAACATTTTGCTATAGTATTAGGGCTGTCCTCAAAAATAACATGATGATCCTCATATTCATCCAAAAATAATTTTTCTATTTTGTCGACATCATAACCTTTTACAAAATAGACACTAATCATATGCTTTGAAAATGCCTTCTCCCGAATGTGTTCCGCTATTTTTCTTGCGGCTTCATATCTTTCATTTTTCGAAAAACCCGTATCGTTTACGAATACATAATGATACACATGCAGGTTCTCAGTTTGATCCTCGATAAACTCGTCCAAAGGAATTAGTTCGGTCTTATTCTTATAAGAACCTTCGAAAACAGTCCTAAAAAAATATTCGTCTTTATTTTTTTTGTTTTGAATTTTCTCGTCGAATTTGTTTTGATAGAATATATCAACATATTTATCTTCAAAATATTTCTCTATTTCCTCAGGAATCGTTCTTAAATTAGCTTCATCGTGAGCACCGGCTTCTTTAAGAATTTCGATGATTTCATTTTTCTTAAATACATCGTTTGCATCAAGATAATAACTGGTGTTAAACAGCACTCCGGGGTATTTGTTGTTGTAGCAAAGCGCATAAAAAATATCACCCTGACCATATCGAATTTCCCTTCTGGCAGAAACAACGGTAAAATCCTCATTATACTTTGTTTTTAGATATTCTTCGACTTCCTCCCTGTAGTCCCCGTAAACCCTGGAATCCACGGAATTTTTCACACAACCACCCACCTTCAGCATCATTAATAAAATTAGTACTACTTTTAAAAACATTTTCATCTTGTTCATATTCCGTCTTTTACCTTTCTTTGTTATTATAAAAAGAATAATACATTTTTTTGGCAGGATCAGACCTTTATAATATAATAAGGTTATTTGAGACATTTTGCAAGTCTAATTTTTGAACAACAAAAGCAGAATAACTGTTTCAATCCTTGTTTTAATGGATATGCTACTTCAACGCCCTTTTGCATAAAACCCTTCCGCTGACCTTATTACAAACTTTTGGTGACTGCACTTTTTTTTACCTCTATCTCATCCGATTTTGCCTAATTACCTGCAGTAGCTTATTATTAATGTTATTGTAGACCCTCAACCCTGAAAATGAATAGATACAAGTACAAAATTTTTCTATAACATAAGCTCCTTTGCAATTTCATTAACCTTATCATACACAAAATCACAACTTCGGATTTTCCTCTTAAATATAAGCCTTAAGAGACCCCCGCATAATTCAATTATTTTACCAGAATTTCAAGGAAACCCTTAGGGAGGCCTTCAAGGTCCTAAAGACTATACTTCTAGAAGAGGATTTAGACTACGCCGAAAAAGTACTTAGGGAGACTATGGAGCATGATTCATTGTCCCCTGAGGCCATATTAGTGACTTTCAAAAGGTTCCATGAAAACCTTGGGATCTATGAAGAAAAGATATCCTATCCCTCCGATTTGCTCCTTTATGAAGTAGATACGTTAGCCTATGATCAACTTTTAAGCATTCCTGTTTTACGAAAAGCTAACTGCCGCCATAGTTGATAGACTGATTCACCATTCACATATGCTTTTATTTATGGGTAAAAGCTACCGAATGGCCAATTCTTTGATGAAATAACTTTTTTG
>JAAZML010000140.1 GCA_012798835.1 Clostridium sp. | reverse complement strand
TGAAAAAAATAATAGATACCAGGGAACCTTTAGGAAAATTTTATGCCTTGGATAAGGCGAAAGATAAATATATAGGGATTGACAACCAGCGTGGTGATGTTTGGACAGAAGAATTTGATACAAAAAAAGATTGTTTTGACTGGCTTAATGGAAAAGAATTAGAAACCGGATGGAATATGGAGTTATAAAAAAGGACTAGGGTACGTTTAATTGCAAACTCAATATATAATTCAATTTAGGGCAGGCAGCATTACTTATCTGCTCTATTTTTATTGGAGGTGTAGTTATGGCAAAACCCCGTTTTACTGACGAAGAAATAACAAAAGCAAACAATGTGAACATTATGGATTATATAATTAACCAAGGCATTATTCCAAAGAGGGTTGGATCTAATTCTTATAAAGTAGAAGGATATGGGGGCCTACATATAAATCCAACTAAAAATATGTGGAACTGCTTTTCACAAAATAAAGGTGGGGGTCCGATTCAGCTTGTAATGTTTTTGAGAGATAAAACGTGGGTAGATGCGGTCAAAGAATTGATAGTAGCAGTTCCCAGCAATACTCCATATAAAAGAGCAATGCCACCGGAACAAATCAATGAGGCTGAAAAAAAGGGAAAACTAATCCTACCGGAAAAAAATAATACGTACAAGCATATAATAGCTTATTTAATCAAGACAAGAAAAATAGACAAAGAGATAGTATATAAGTTAATTCAGGATGGAAAGCTGTATGAAGACAAATATAGAAACTGTGTTTTTGTAGGATATGATAAAAACAATACCCCATGCTATGCAAGCAAAAGAGGAACCAACACAAATAAGATATTTAAAGGCGATGTTGAAAATTCAAACAAAGCCTATCCTTTTTGCGTTGAGGGAACAAGCAATAAAGTTCATGTATTTGAAGCACCGATTGAAGTAATGAGTTATTTAACTCTCTTTAAGCGTTTACATAACTATCCTTTTAAGGATCATGCAATTTCATTGGGTTGTCTGGGCGATGTAGGGTTAGTACAATATCTGAAAGACAACCCTAATATTAATGAGATAACTTTTTGTCTAAACAACGATAAGTGGGGGATTGATGCAGCTAACAGATTTAAAGAAAAATACAAGGATAAATATTCTGTGAAAATTGAGCGTCCTATATATGCTGATATGCTTGCATGTCCATAAATTGTCGAATATAATGGCCATATAAATAAGAAAGGAAAAACGTTCCTGTTTATGTGTACTACTCGCCGATCCATAGCAGTAGTGCACCAAGAACGTTTCCCAACCATATGATCATTATATCAGATTATGAATTGGTTGAGAACCCCCTATTAGGAGTTTTTTGTTAGGAGTGCGGAGCAGAATTTCTGCCCTTGTTGTGGTGGTCCATTAAAGGTTATAGGTAGTCGTAAGCGTAAGTACCTCAATGATGCTGGAGAAGGCACAGTTTTAGTCATTCGTAGATTAAAATGTGAGCAATGCAGGCGGATACATCATGAACTGCCTGATATTTTAGTTCCATACAAAAGATATGCTAGCGAATGCATAGAATCTGTGATATCAGAGGATAAGGTTATTACCGTTGCGGCAGATGAATCCACCATAAGGCGCTGGAAGGCTTGGTTTAAAGGGGTCGCCCCCTACTGGGCGGGGTGTCTTAACTCTTTATCTGTTCTTTATGGCAGCGAATCTGTGGTAGACCCATCCAATCTACCCAAGTCCGCACTCCAAAGGATTTTACATTATGTAGGGTATGCTTGCCTTTGGCTGGCAAGAGTTGTCCGAACCCTGACAAATAAAAATTTATGGGTACATACCCGTTCTGCGTTCTTGTCCTAATGTAGAAGTTGTAAACTCATGTTGTAACCTAATATTTACTAGGAGGAGTATAGCATGAAGGACAAAAAGAAGTCAGAAGAAATTGCAGCAGGACGAATACAGTTAATTTCCCCATTACTTGAGGAGGGGCTTGATGCTGCTAAAGCTAGGCAGATCAAGGCTCAAATTTGTGAGCAATCCGGGCTATCGGAGCGTACCATACGAAGGTATCTGTCCCAATATCGAAAGGATGGTTTTGAGGGTTTAAAGCCCAAAGGAAAAGGGGAAAATGGGAAGGAAGGTGCCATCCCACAAGCCATCCTGGATGAGGCCATACTTTTAAGGCGTGAAGTGCCTACCCGGAGCATCGCACAGATTATTCAAATCTTGGAATGGGAAGGTTTAATCGAGGCAGGCACAATAAAACGCAGTACACTTCAGGAGAAGTTATCGCAGCGAGGGTATAGTAGCCGGCATATGAAAATGTATGCTGATACAGGTATTTCTTCTAGAAGGTATCAGAAAAAGCATAGGAATCAATTATGGCATTCTGATATTAAATATGGTCCCTTCCTGCCTATTGGGCCTGATGGGGCCAAAAAGCAGGTGTATCTGGTAACTTTTCTGGACGATGCAACTCGGTTTATACTGCATGGGCAATTTTATCCCACCCTGGAGCAATCCATTGTTGAAGATTGTTTTAGACAGGCCATCCACAAATATGGGGTACCGGAAACTGTATACTTTGATAATGGGAAGCAATACCGAACGAAATGGATGAACCGCACATGCTCTAAATTAGGCATACGTTTGCTGTTTGCAAAGCCGTACTCTCCGGAAAGTACCGGGAAACCGGAACGCTTTAACAGGGTAGTTGATGGCTTTCTAGGAGAGATAGCCCTTGAGAAACCGCAGACCCTTGATAACCTCAATAGACTGTTTGACGTATGGCTGGAGGAATGCTACCAAAACAAATCTCATTCTGCTCTTAATGAGAAGGTAAGCCCTCAAACTGCTTACCGTAGCGATAACAAGCCTTTAAAATTTGCAAATCCGGATACCTTAACCAATGCCTTTCTTCATTGTGAAGAACGAAAGGTTGATAAAAGTGGATGCATAAGCTTTGAAGGACGTAAGTATGAGGTTGGTCTTTCCTTTATTGGTTGTACCGTGGACGTTATCTATGACCCGGCGAATACGGATGAGCTTACCATCGAATATGAGGGACATAGCCCATTTAGAGTACGGCAGCTAGCTATTGGGGAGCAAACAGGTCCGCGCCCCAAATTACCTGATCACCTTATGCCCTGTCCCAAGGATTCGTCCCGCTTACTCTCTGCAGCTTCCAAAAAGAATAAAAAGCGAAGGACTGATGAGCCCCCTGCGATTTCTTTTAGAGCTGCAATGAAGGAGGATGAGCAACATGTTTGAAGAATTCTATGGATTTACTCATACTCCATTTTCTAGGGATATTCCAACCGATCAGTTGTATCCCTCAGTAATGCTAGAAGAGACCCTGGGGAGGCTTAAATATGCAGCAAATCGTCAGCTGTTTGCTGTAGTTACCGGAGACTGCGGTACCGGTAAGACTACTACTATTCGCCGTTTTAAGGATGACCTAGATCCATCAAAGTTTATGGTAATGTACATAGCCGATTCCAAGCTTACTCCAAGACATTTCTACAAGGGGCTACTTGAGCAGCTAGGTTGTGAATCAAAGTTCTACCGCGGGGATGCAAAAAGACAGCTTCATAGAGAAATTGAGCTTTTAAGGGGGATACAACGTCTGTCACCCATTGTGGTGGTAGATGAAGCGCACCTATTGGATCGGGAGATGCTAGAGGAGGTTAGATTTTTACTCAATTTTAAGATGGATGCCCAAAGTCCTATGGCATTAATTCTTGTTGGTCAAAGTGAGCTTTGGGATAAACTTGGGCTCCAGACCTATGCAGCCATCAGGCAGAGGATTGATATTCAGTGTAAATTGCCATATTATGATCGCTCCCAAGTTGAAGAGTACGCGAAACGGCATTTAGAATACTGTGGTGCCCAGAATGACATTTTCTCTGATGCCGCTATTGAGGAAATATATCGGTTCTCCAGTGGAGCTGCTAGACTTATTAACAAGGTATGTACCCAATGCTTGATTTACGGTGCACAAAACGGCAAAAGGATCATTGATGACCATATAGTTAAAAGGGTTATACAGGGTGAATTATCATGATGGGCGGTGGTGTAAGATGGGTGTAGAATTGGCTGAAAAAGAGCAAATCCGGTTTCTTAATCACCCACTAACAGTAAAACAGATGGCTGCCCAGATTAACGCAGCTAGCGATGCATATATATCTATGAAAATAACTGAAAATGCTCTGCGTGAACTTCTTCATCATTACGCTAAAAATCATGGTAAAAAGTTGTTTGGACCATATGGCACCTTGAATCCTACAGTACGCAAGATTATCGGTAAAAAGCGTTCAGAATTGGTAAAAAACCTTTTATCAGGCTATCAATTCACATTTTTTTAAGGTCGGCTGGGGTAATCTTTTAATTCGGGGGTTGGTGCTGGATTATTTGCATAACCCCCTTTGAATGAAGATTACGCCCTTAGGTATGATAGATAAATTTTATATTCATGACACTGTTCCCGTCAACTTTAGGCCAATTAACAACAGCTATTTCAAGGCATTAAAGGTTGGCAGTAACACATTACAAATTAGAACTGCTCCAAAAGATGATGAGGATGAAAATGAAAAGCTGTATAAAGATGAGGGCAATGGAATGGGAGATATGGCGCTTTACATAAAAAATTTAGAAATATTTTTTAAATTATACATTCCATCTCTCTCAGATAGGCATACAGCTTTACTAAAATCAGAATTAATTGAGCTATATAATAATTTCAGTATATACTGGGACACCGATGTATCGGAGTTATCAAATAAAGATTATCCTATTATGCAAGATTTGTATGACCAAATAGAAAAAAAGGCAAAAGATAAGA
>JAAZML010000037.1 GCA_012798835.1 Clostridium sp. | reverse complement strand
GCTTCCTTCAGATTCCACCTCACGGTGGACACCCTTACCTTCGGCTAGTGGTTCCCACTACCATGCCCACAGCGGACTTTCACCGCCAAGTTACCGCCCATGCCGGGCACACATAAACAAAGCCCGATGCTTCTAACACCGGGCTTCATTACTAGTTAAATTAAAACTATATATTAAAATGTCTTAACTAAAGGTTGAATATAATGGCTAATATGAACAATATCGCTAGGATATACATCAATAGGCCGACTTTCTTGGCTTTACCTGATACAACTTTTATGATGACCCAAGAGAGCATTCCGAACATAATCCCATGGGCAATACTATATGCTAAGGGCATAAATATTATGGTCAAAAATGCGGGCAATGCCTCTGTGATATCACTGAAATCCACCTTTGTGATACTGGTTACCATGAATAACCCGACGATAACCAATATGGGCGCTGTTGCGAAAGATGGGATTATTGTCAGTATCGGTGAAAATATCAAAGCTACTATAAAGAGCAATCCGGTAATCAGAGCAGTCAGACCAGTTCTACCACCTTCTGCTACACCTGAAGCACTCTCCACAAAGCTGGTTACTGTGGAAGTCCCAAGGCCTGCTCCGGCAACTGTACCTATAGCATCAGCAAGGAGGGCTTCTTTTGCCTTGGGCAGCTTACCTTCTTTATCAAGAAGATTCCCTTTGCTGGCTACGCCGATCAAAGTACCAACAGTATCAAAAATATCTACAAATAGAAATGCAAAAACTATAACTACAAATTCCAATCCAAGCTTTAATGCACCCTGGAAATCGAATTTCAAAAAGGTAGGAGCCAAAGACGGCGGCAGAGAAATAATGCCACCAGGGATCAAATCAAATCTACCGGCATCTATGTCTACTACGTAAAGGCCTGTAAGCTGGCATATGATACCAATAACATATGTACCTAATATTCCCCATAGGAGCGCACCTTTGATTTTCTTGTGACTCATATAGATGGTACCAATTAATCCAATAAAGAATAGAATAGAGGTAATGCTCTTCAGATCCCCTAAGGCTACCAATACTGCAGGATCACCTACTACGATCCCCCCGTTTTGAAGGCCTATAAAGGCGATAAACAAACCTATACCCACTGTTACCGCATATTTTAAGTTGTTTGGAATACCATTTACGATGGCTTCCCTGAATTTGAAAAACGACAAGATGATGAAAATAATACCTTCGACTAAGATAGCGGTCAGGGCTATCTGCCATGAATATTTAGCAGCGATAACAAAAGCAAAAAACGCGTTCAGACCCATCCCTGAGGCAAGACCCACAGGATAGTTGGCTAAGAATGCCATTACGATGGTGGCAATAGCCGCTGAAAGTGCGGTAGCGGTGAATACGGCACCCCTATCCATCCCAGCAGCTGACAAGATGTCCGGGTTGACGATCAAAATATAAGCCATGGTCATAAAGGTAGTAATACCTGCGATGATTTCTGTTCTTACATCGGTTTTATGCTCTTTTAACTTGAATGTCCGTTCAAAAAAGCTGTTCATACTTTCTCCTCCTTAAATTATTTTAGGTCACTTAGTTCTATTTTAACCATAAAAATAGGACATATAGATTCATGACCTGAGTGAATCCAAATGCCCCATATATCGTATGACCGAAAAGGCCATTCAATATCTTGCAAATCACTCATAGTCCAGCAGTTACGGCTGCTTGGTAGAAACTCCCGATCCAATTATCGGGATTATATGAGCTATTCTCTTTTATGTCTAATAATATACCAAAGATTTACTTTCCTGTCAAGGCTATTTAGAACATTTAATGGTGATTTATTTTTAATGTTCGGATTTAGTACCTAATGTTCCTTTATGCCCCAGTCTATTTGATCCCAATAATGCTCCCGTTTGTGATCTTAGCTAATGCCCCGGATGTAAGTTTAAATACAGCGTTAGGGGTACCGGCTGCAGCCCAAATTTCATCATAATTCATCAGATCCTCATCTATATATGTAGTTATGGGAGTTTTATGCCCTACAGGCGGTATACCGCCTATGGCATATCCTGTACATTCCAAAATAAAATCTGCATCTGCTTTTTCCAACTTTTCTCCAATATATTCTTTGACCGCCTTCTCATTGACCCTATTTTTACCGCTTACCAAAATTAATATAGGTTCTTTTGATATTTTCGTTCTAAACACCAAGGATTTTACTATTTGACCTATAGTACACCCTATAGCATCTGCCGCCTCTTTGGCTGTCCTGGTGGAATCCGGCAGTTCTACCGCCTGGAGCCCCAGATCAAATTCATCAAGTACTTTTTGGACTCTTTCTGCACTTCTTTTCAGCTTGTATGTCATTAGTTTTCCTCACTCTCTTTTCTAAACCCTCTTTATTAGCCGGATCAACTCTAAAGCAATTCTTATATGCATCCCGCTAATCTTATTTATTCTTTCCATAAAATATCTTATGGAGTTTATGCACCTCTTCTGCTAACTCTGGCACCGGGCCATCTACCTGGGTATCACGAATTACTTCTTCAATGGGTAAATTTCGCACCCTGGAGGGGCCAATTCCCATTTCCCCCAGCCATTTCACTAATTGTTCCGATGAACTTGCATAGACAATCCGGCCTAATCCAACCCAGCCATGGGCTGCGGAACACATTGGGCAATGTTCCCCGGATGTATATACTGTTGCCTTACTTCTTTCTTCCGGGGTCATATTTGCCGCTGCCCAGCGGGCTAGTGCAAATTCGGGGTGTTGGGTATGGTCACCACCTGCGACCCTGTTATGATCTTCTTGAAGAATTTGTCCTCCTGCTGAAACAAGAACTGAACCAAAGGGTTCGTCCCCTTTTTCAAGAGCTTCTCCTGCTAGTTCCACACAACGTTTTAAATATTTTAAATCTTTATCAGTTATCATAAATAGATCCTCCTTAATGTCCACATACCCCTATATGCACCAGGCTAACCAACATTATTTTAGTCTATATCGTCTCCATGTTATATGCATGAATATTACTCAAAACAAACAATTACTAAGCAATGGCCGAACGCCTTAACTGCATGCCTTACTGGAATTCGTGTATATCTGAACATAATGCTTTTTAAAATTAGCATGCAATTCTGTCTCTTTTATACAGCTTTAGTATCATCATTTTCCCAAGGACTTGTAGTATCTCTTTATACTCATTGCCATGAGTCTCCTTCTTTTGCCTAAGAATTCTTCGTATCGGTCTGCTTCCAAATCAACTACTTCCACAGGAATATCGTTTTCTCTTAAGTTTTTATATAGTTCTTCAATATCATTTATACCACCATATTTTAATTCATTTTCCTTATGGCATTGTTCTATTACAGCAGAAAAATAATTTTTAGGCGATTTATCTTTTATGGCTATATTGATCTCTGTCTGGGTATAGACATAATTAGCTAACTGGTTATATAACCCTCTGTTATTAAATCCATTCTTCTGCAAATACTTTTTGGGAAATATGTGATGGGTGTCCCCCCTATTTTCAATCATATTCCTAATCGTTATATTCTTTGATAAAAACCCTTTAGTACCATTTTTCACCTTTGACATCAGATATACATTATACTGTGGATTTGTCCTGATTGATGCCTCCAGGTTTGTCACCAGCATAACGTTCCAGAAGGCATCTGATAATTCACCATCCTCAATATTCTTTAATACTTCCATTGCATTTTTATCTTTAATTCTTTTTATATCATAATCAAAAGCAGATTCAGGAGAGCTGGAGTACCTCCCAGTCAACATAGACATTACTATCCAGCGCCCAACAATTTTTTCAATATCTGCCTGATTCATACCCGTCTCGCGCAAGGTCAAATATAGAATATAACCAAAGTTAATAACATTTTGGGATCTGACAAAGGTTTTATCAATGATTCCAACTGATTTTAAAATCATCATATATCTTTTATATTTGTTTTCATTAATTACCTCCAGTACACCTTCCCTTAATATTTTAAAAGTATCTTCCGCTATCTCTTCTTCGTACTGTCTGGCTTCAAAATCCCTTCCGGAGAGCAAATTTACCAATTCCGATAATCTCCCCCTTTTAAACTTATAGGTAAACGCCACCCTCAGTACATCTGAATAATTTAGAATATATATATCTTCGTTATAAGATTTGACCCAACTTATCCTTTTAAACAATTCGGATCTTGAAAATTCTTCATCGTTTTTTCTTATGTTGTCGTAATCGGCTGGATTATTCATTAGATGGCAAAAATAATCTATAAGTTTTCTTGTGTCATTTCCGCCATAATCCTTGTTAGAGGATATTTTGGACATTGCAAAATCCGCCTGGCTCAGCTCAACACCTGTAGAGTTAATCCTAATAAATATGTCTGTAACATCCTCTACTTCCATTTGATGAGAGAGTTCTATGATCCCAATTAAGTTATTTCTAATACCTGTAATCTTATTGATAACCCTGCTTATCTCAGAAGGGTTTGAATTCGGATTTTTTTGGTGATATTCCTGAACGAAATCAAAGCTGCTAAAATCATTCTTAAATAACTTGCTTATATCATAAATCCAAGTAGAACTTTTTTTGATGGCGGGATTCGCCACATCAAATTTATTTTCTACGGGGTTGAAAGAAATTATTATTCTTTTGCGATTGTAATTCTCATCAAATATTTCATTACCCCTCAGAGCAGCCGATAGAGCTGTGAGCCTTTGCTGGCCGTCAATTATTACCTTTTTTCCAACAGAAATATCACCACCCTTCAACCTTACATTTGGATTCTGCCATATGATTAAATATCCAATTGGGAAATCCCTGTATAATGAATCTATTAAATCCCTAACCTTTGATGCCTTCCATACAAACGGCCTTTGTATCTCGGGGATAGCTATTTCACCACTATCGATCCAGCTGAGCATTGTATTCACAGTTTTATTGCTAACTTCATAATTCGCCATAGGATTCTCCTTCAACTTCAATCTTAATGTAATTAGGAAAATTATATTTCAACCTGGATACTAAAATGCTATGGCAAACATAACATATATTTGCCATAAATAATGTGTAAGACCCCATTATATTATTTTTAGAAATCCATTTTCAAAAGCACTTGGGAATAAAAACATTTTTTCTGTCCTCCCAAATTTAATAGAAATTTTATCGTCTACAACACTAAAATTTTATGGTCATGATAGAAAGTATTGTTTTGCTTCTGTAGCAGGTTGCACATAACATAGCAAGAGGCTACACTGGGTAAAAATCACAGGGTATGCGTCAGAATAGATAAAAGCCGATTATTAGAATTGGGCATCTCCGGTTTTTCGCGCCCAATTTCAAATCATCGGTAGTTGTACCAAGGTAAGCACGCCTAACAAGGTCAAGCCATTTTTGCACATAATCTCCGTACTTAAATTTTGCCTTATGATTTTTCCCCTCTGCAGAAAAGTAAAGATTCAGGTCGAATTCATCAAATTCACCCTGCATAGCAATTTGCCTAATACTATTGGGAATTTTATAGATCATCATAACCATACGGGGGAAGGCCACATAAGGATTTTTCGGCGGCTCTACCCAATTAACCTTTGCTCTTTGCCCATCGGAATAAGTCCAGAGGAAGCGCTGTCAATCCTCTTCGTTTTTTCTTTTACAAGATCTAGCATAGCATTTATTTCCCGTTGAGAAGTAAACATCCCACAGTGATCTGCTACCCTCATTTTTGATTTAGTCTGCAAATGTTTCATTTTTATACTGTTCACTCGGAACAATTTCCATCACATCGGAGATATCGCATTGTAAAGCATCACATATTTTTAGCAAACTCTCCATTGAAATTGTTTCGCATTTACCCAGTTTGGCAATTACGTTATAGCTTAAACCCGTGGCCTCTTTAAGCCTTGTACGATTCATTTTCTTGTCTACCAATAATCCCCAAAGCTAATCATAGCCATTTAAAAGCCCCCTTTCTTTTAAAATCTTTAAAACCAATTCCCGATCTTCTTTGTTTTCAAAAACTAAACGAAAAGCCCCTCCTTCATTCTGCCTGGAATGAAGTATCTCCGTTTGCTTTATATTTATATTATAGGAACTGATCAATTGGGTAAGCCCTGCGATGGAGCCAGGCTTGTCTTCGATAGATACGAAAACTTCATAGACAGGGGGATTGTAATCCCTGCCTTTATGCGGGACGCTATTTCGTATTACCCTTGCATTTTCAAGTAGCTTAACAATACGATCCTTTTCGTTATGCTGCAGGCCTAGTTTAAATTCGTCTAAAAGGGTTTGAAAATACTCAATGCTTTCTATTACCTCCCCTTTGTTAGCGAATAAAATATCTCTCCACATATGGGGATTGCCGGAGGCTATTCTTGTCGTATCCCTAAAGCCACCACCGACAAAGGTCAAGTAAGATATACCCTTATCATTATCCATAAAATTCACTAAAGTCGAAGCAATTATATGGGGT
>JAAZML010000090.1 GCA_012798835.1 Clostridium sp. | reverse complement strand
TACAATCAAAGTTAAAATAGATAACCAAGCCCTTAACCTTACAGATAAACCTGTTATTGTGGAAGGAAGAACAATGCTCCCTGTTCGAGCAATTGCAGAAGCTTTAGATTGTGAAGTTGCCTATGAACCAGTAACCAAAGTTGTTACAATCACAAAAGATGGCATGGAGCCTATTCATATCATTATTGGAAATGAAGGATCGTTCATCAGCCCGGAAGGACGTACCTATGTTCCACTTCGATACATAGCAGAGAAGTTTGGGGCAGAAGTAGAATGGAATGGGGATTCCAGAACAGTAGAAATAACAACAACAATATCAGAAGGGGTTTCAGGGGTTGTAGAAGAGCCAAAAGCTGACGAGCCGGCAGCAGATGAAAAGGAAGAGCCGGTTACAAAGGAAATAACATTTGATTCCATTGTAAAGGGAGGGGACACAAAACTTCCCACGGAAGATGGAAGGGGCATTTTAGAAACAGAGATTGTAACAAAGAATAGTTTTCCTTTAGAGATTGGAAATTTCATCGTCAAAGATATTGGTTTGATGAATACAGGACTAAATAGCCCTTATGGGGATGAATATATTGGGATTACTTGCGAGTCTTTGATTGGAGATGGCATTACACAGGGTAATTCCCAAATTAGAATGTTGCTTGTCGATCAAGATGGATTTGGACGATATAGGAGTGCATCCGGATTCGATAAAGGGATAGGCAAGATATTTAAAAAGGAATTTCCCCTTGCAAAAGGAGAAGATGGAACAACAACTGCGGTAACAATAGGAGAAGTATTCACAAATATATATGCAGTTACGAACGGCGGTTTTGATTGGGATTTCGATAAAGATGGTTGGAAGTTTAAAGCTGAAAAAATAAAGTATATCGGGCTTTATGATTATACAAAAAATAAAATATTCTTCATTGAAAATCCGTTGAAATAGGGGGTAGTGAATATGAAAAGGATATTATCCGGATCACTTATTTTCCTTTTAGTTTTTACGATGTTGCCGGGATTATTAGATCAAGATACCAATACCGCTTATGCCGAACCGAAGGTAAGAAAGATTTTGTTTTCTGCATACTTTGATTTCTGGCAAGATCCAAGTACCGGCAAATGGTTGTATGATGCCGGAGGGGCAAGGAGAGAATTCAGCGGATTTAATGCCTATTTTGAAGATTACAGTTTCCCCCTTGAGGTATTTTTGAATCATAAAATTAAGGATATTGAAATTTACGATCCAAATAAAGATTATGGAAGCGATTTAGAAATATTAACAACAGCCGATCTTGATAAATTAAGAAACTACAAAGCTCCGCATATTAGTCTGACTAATAAAAGCGAACTAATCGGAAAGCAAGGAACGGTTATTATGAAAGCGAATGTCCGGTTAGGGGACAAGAATAATACAGAACACAAGCCCGGACCGAGCGGAATTACTGTTTTCCGTAACTATGTTCCCCGAGTAGTTTATTTAGAGAGTACAGAGCAAACAGCACCGCCCACGAAGCCGAATGAACCTGCATTAGTGGTTAGTGGGGAAGCTTCTCCTAATCCTGCAAAGCTATCTGGAGGAAAGGCGGATGTAAAAGTAACTGTAAATTCTCAAGTAAATAATTTAAAAGAGGATATAAAGAGTTGGGAATTGAGTTATCAAAAGCCTGATGGAACCTTTGATAAAAAATTATTTGAAAATTATCGCAGTCATGATGTTTCTTTTACATTCGGTGAGGTTGCAATTACAGGGAATCATGTATTCCCAATTAAAGCAGTATTAAAGACGATAAGCGGAAAGACATTAGAAGCAGATGGAAAAGTATCTGTAGTTGTTGAAGGGGATTCGGGAGGGGATTATACAATAAATCCGGAGATCTATTTATATGCCCGGCCAGATGTTGTCGATATATCAAGATATGATTGGAAAAATAATAATGGTGTAAACGTGCAGTTAGAAATGGATGCCAGTAATTCGACAGCCAGTTTAGGGATTGATAAATATTTATATGTCTACAGGAAAGAGGCATCTAAAAGTAAGTGGCAGGAGAGTGGTTTTACAAATGACAGTACCTATTTTGCAGACTTAACGATTTATCCGAATGAAGCAAATAGCGATAAGGTTGTAGAAGCTAGGGGGCATGTCGGGGTAATGGATAAAGCCGGCCATATAAAATATAGCGGAAATAAAACAGAAAAATATAGATTTAATATTGTACCAACACCCCCTGAAACACAAATAGAAAAGCCACAATTTTTATACCCGATAGAAATTACTCGTATGGGAACATTGGTCAATAGACTTTCTTGGGATTATAAAAGTCCGGATCAAGCAGATTATAAACATTCCATCGTATCTTTATATAAATTAGTAAATGATGATTATGTTCCTGTATTTGAAAATCAAATACAAACCAAAAGAGAATT
>JAAZML010000033.1 GCA_012798835.1 Clostridium sp. | reverse complement strand
TGAACAATTGCCTGCGTGCTTAATTTGGCCTCTTCTTCCATACTTCTTTTAATACTGCTCATTGATGCATAAACTGTCAATAACAAAGTTATAACAATAATAAGTAAAAAAGATATTGTTATTTTGACACCAATTTTTATATTTCCAAGCCTCAGGTAATCTACCAGCTTGTTTTTTAAAAGGGAATCCCGTCTTTTTGCATCCTTATCCTTCTTTTTTACTGGAGGCTTTTTAATTGCTTTGCCCATAGAAACGGTTGAACTTGAAATTTTGTTGAAAACAGCCCTTAGCTTCTCGCCAAAACTTGGCTCCATACCTTCACCCCTTTGTTTTTCACAGGAAAGCATCTTGAAACCAGACTATTATATTGCTGACAAGTAGTTGTCACCAATAATAAAACTTATATAAAAGCAATCACCTATTTTATTATCGGTATTGTAAGCCTAGGATTTTAGTATTGGATTGTAAAAATAAAAACTGAATGCTAAAGAAAAGGATAGAAACCCTTTCGTAGTATTATTTCTCCGTAAGGGTCTTGTTTTCCTCCTTTGGATGGGTGTATTGCGAAAAATATTGTGAAATTTACTCTATGCTATACGGTCCTTTAACAAGAACCCAAGCTTTTTTACTTGTAATTTTAATACCCCTTCCATCATCCCTTGATACCAAAAGAAGATGGTTTAGGGGTACTTCCTCATCCGTGTTAACATCCGCACCCGAACCCGATGTAATATCAGATAAACCTCCGCCTTCTCCACCTATAGCTAAGGCTTTCCCTCCCCTTAGAATGATTTCGGCACTATCTCCAGTCATAAGGAGCTGGCCCTCCTCCAATTCCAAAGGAATAAACTTTCCGTAGCTTTCAATCTGTTCAAGCCTTTTTTCCGTCTGGGCAAATTCGGATTCTGTCTTTTCAAGTTTTTCTTCTATGCCCTTAATATAATCAAGGGAAACTAAAATGATCTCACCATCTTCCTCATTGCCATCTAGATCGGATTGTTCTGCGGGACTGGCATTAACAATCTGGACTATGTATACAGCGATAATCCCCAAAACAACAACCAGTGTAAGCATACCCGATTTTTTATACAGGCTGATCCTTTTCATCCTTTGTTCCTCCTCAAAATACTCACATTTCTATTAAACCAAAGCTTATTGTCAAAGCCTCGTTAACCCTTTCCATTAAATCATCATCTAAACGCCCAATTTTTTCCCTGAGTCTTCTTTTGTCTATGGTTCGTATCTGTTCTAATAGTACAACCGAATCCTTGGGCAGGCCATAATCCTTTGCACAAAGCTCAATATGCGTAGGTAATTTTGCCTTATTTATTTGTGAGGTTATAGCGGATGCTATAACGGTGGGGCTGTATTTATTTCCTATATCATTTTGGACAACTAATACCGGCCTTATCCCTCCCTGTTCTGAGCCTATAACAGGGCTTAGATCGGCATAAAATATATCTCCACGCTTTATTACCACTATTTTTCCAACTCCCTAAGTCCTTCCTCATATTTTTGCTGTTGATCGTTGTCTGCTCCAAAACATATCTCTGCGAGTTTAGCATTAATTTCGGCCATCTGTTGGTACCCCTTCTTCAATTTATCCCTCATTCCAATTCTTCTTTTCTCGCGAATGTAAAGCTTCATTGCTTCCCTGACAAACTCGCTTCTGTTAATATTCTCCATTGCGACTATGGAATCAACCTCCTTAAGCAGGTTGTCGGGAAGACTAATCAAAATTTTCTTTAACTGTGCCAAAATAAAACCCCCACTTCATTTTTTGGGTTAAGATATAAAGAATTAATAAAGGTTAAATCCAAAGTGTTGCCCAGCAAGTCAGCAATTCTACCCCTATATATATATAATTATAAGACCCAATATATGCATGGGTCAAATTAAATTTAAGTTACTTATCCCCTAGAGAATATATGTAGACTTTACCCATGGCCTATGAAGCAAAAAAACAGCTTTATTTTTAATATAGTTTTATGTTTTCGTCCATAACTTATACATCCACCTGTTAATTATATCAAATAGTTCAATACATCGTATACTTTGCCTCCCTTTAGATATACTCTTGGAATTCTTTTCCCTATAATGCATACGAGTTCATAGTTTACAGTTCCCACATTTTTCGCCAAATCTTCGATTTTAATTTCTTTCCCACCCTGGCGGCCAAATAATACCACTTCATCCCCCACATGTATACTTTTGCCAATATCGGTTATATCCACCATGCATTGATCCATGCATATTTTCCCAACTATCGGAGCAAATTCACCCCTTACCAAAACCCTGCCTTTGCCGGTAAGAAGTCTTGTATAACCATCTGCATATCCTATTGGTATGGTCGCAATTATGCTGTCCTTTAGGGTTTTAAATATACCGCCGTAACTTATATGCGTACCCTTCTCCACCCTCTTTACCAATATCACATTTGCCTTTAGGGTCATAGCAGGTTTTAAGTCGAGTTTTGTTTTATCAACATCTTCTGAAGGGTAAAGCCCATAAAGTATCACCCCAGGCCTCACCATACTAAGGTGCATGTTAGGAAATTTTATTATACCGGCACTATTACATACATGCTTTATGGGAATATAAACGCCTATTCTGTTTAGTTCGTTTACTATACTCATAAATCTTTCAAATTGCATATAGGTATAGCTATCGTCTATCTCATCCGCTGATGCAAAATGGGTGAAAAGTCCTTCTATGATAATCCCGGGAAGCCTGCTTATGCGGACCACATCTTTGACCGCACTATATCCGGGCATAAAGCCTACCCTTGTCATACCGGTATCAATTTTTATGTGAATCTTTACATTCCTGTTGTTTTTCACCGCAGCTTCCGACAGTGCCTCCGCCAAATCGTGACTAAAAACCGTCTGTGTTACATCGTTTAAAACGATTTCCTCGGCTCTTACGGGATCGGTATAACTCATTATCAATATTGGAACTTTGATACCGTTTTGACGAAGCTGGATTGCCTCGTCCAGCATTGAAACGGCTAAACAGTTTACACCGTTTTCTAAAAGGGTCTTTGTCACCTCCATAACACCGTGCCCATACGCATCCGCCTTTACCACGCCCATTATTTCTGATCTTTTATCGGTAATCCTTCTTATTTCCCGCACGTTATGGGCAAGATTATCCAAATTAACCTCCGCCCACGCCCTGTTAAGCTTATAACTCATATAATATACCCTCTTTTTTAAACGCACAAAATTTAAACTAGTCTTTTATCAATTCTTTCATCGTATAAGAAAGCCCTTCCGCCAGTTCACTTGCTACAAGCCCATGCTCTCCCCTTTTCTTTGCAATCTCCTCACCGCAAAGCCCATGCAGATACACCGAAATAATAGCAGCATCCCGGGGAGGTAAACCCTGACCGATAAATCCCGCTATCATTCCTGACAGCACGTCTCCGGTTCCTGCAGTTGCAAGGGATGAATTGCCCGTTGTATTTATAAACAATTCCCCGTCGGGTAAAGCCACTATAGTCCCAAAGCCCTTTAAAACCGTAATTACGCCCCACCTTTTGGAAAACTCCCGTGCCACATCTATGCGATTGGCTTGGACTGTTGAAACGGTTGTCCCCAGTAGCCTTGCCATTTCGCCCGGATGAGGTGTCAACACCATTTGCCCCTTGTATTTTTTTAATATTGTTTTATCCTGCGGTAGGGCATTTAGGGCATCCGCATCAAGTACTAAGGGTTTGGACATATCCTTTATAATAGCTTCCACAATTTCTTTCACATCCCCCTTTACGGATAACCCGGGCCCCACTAAAATAGCGTTCATGCCCTCGCATTTTCCCAAAAGCTTAGGCAGGCATCTTTTAGAAAGAATACCAGTCCCCTCATCTTCCAAAGAAAGTGTTATACTCTCTATAAGATTATGTTCGTATATATCCGACAAAGAGGACGGAACCCCTAAATATAAAAGTCCTGTCCCGGTACGCAGCGCTGCCATTCCCGCAAGGCACCCCGCTCCCGTCATGCCCCGGGAACCCGTCACAATAAGCACCCTTCCATAATCGCCCTTATTGCTATTTTGTACCCTTTTAGGCATGAGAGCCGAAACCATCCCTTTACTTATGATATTTGTTTTTATTTCTAGTTTTTTTGCCACGTAGGGGGGGATGCCAATATCCCTAACTAATAGTTCTCCTGTATATTCACATCCCGGATATATGTGGTGTCCAAACTTGGGATAAGCAAAGGTAATGGTTTTATTTGCTTTTACGCATTCACCATGAATCTCTCCCGTGCCCCCGTTTACCCCAGATGGTATATCAATAGAAAAAATGGGTACCCCACTTTGGTTGAGAACCTTAATAATTCTCGCTGTGTAGCCCCCTATCCTTCCCCTGATACCTGTCCCGAATATTCCATCAACAATAAGTTCGGCACCTTTTAGCCTATCTATCGCTTTTTTAAAATCCCCATCGCTTAAAATCTCGTACGTTTTTATATCCATTCTATCTAAGATTCTAAGGTTCAAAAGCGCATCCCCTTTAATGTCTTCTTTGGATGCTGTTATGAAAATATCGATCTTTGCGCCTTTATTGTGAAGATGCCTTGCCACCGCAAAAGCATCTCCTCCATTATTACCTTTACCTGCAAATATACATATCTTTCGTCCTTTGACACTGTCAAACCCTTTTACTATCTGGTTTACTACGGCAGATGCAGCATTTTCCATTAAAACCATACCGGGTATCCCCACCTCATTGATGGTATATGAATCTATTTTCCTCATTTGCTCAGGTGTCACTATTTTCATTTTATCCCCCTATGTCTTAAAATGCATCATGTCCAATTTTTCCAGCTCTTCGCCCCCAAGAAGATCGTGAAAATATGCATATATATCGGTATCATCCCCCGATAACCGCTCTCTTTCGTCAATATATTCCCCCAGTTGGTTTTTTGTGGTTTCAATCAATTCCTCCAGTTCTTCAAGTCTTTTTCTGTTTTTGCGCATTCGAAAATACACCGAATTGATTGTGCACTCCAAAAGCTTTATATTTGCCTCCCGGATTTTGCTGGGCATATTTTCGATCTGGATTTTTGTGTTCTCAAGACGCCGATTTATATCCTTTGTTTTGGTTTTTAATCTTTTCATTTCCTCCCTTGCCGGCTCACTGTTTTTATCATAAGCCTCCGGTGTTAGATGAATGATCCTGTCAAGATTCTCCTTCTTTTTGGCCAGCATACCCTTGCGTTCAGATATTAGGCGTGCTTCCTCCTTTAAAAGTTCTTTTAATTTAGTTTCGGCCGCCTTTATATCCTCAGTTTTTTCTATATTCCTAAAAATCGCATTCCAACGTTCATCTAATAAAAGTATGGAAATATTGTTTTTCCTAAGTATCTTTTCATCAAGCTTGTTTATACGCTTTTTTGATTTAAACAACCCCAACATACAATCAGCTCCTACCTATTATATCGAAATAATTGTATGTTTTTTTTATCTGATTTCCGATAATTTTCTGTTCTTTGCATCCGTTAAGGCTATTGCAGCGGTTATTATCCCCAGTACCACCCAGAATATAAACATAACCCGTGGATAATACCAAGTGTATTCCGCCACGGAAGTTGTCAAAATCCCGGCTAGGGATGCAACACCAGCCGCAAGTATATTTTTTAGGGTATGGCTGGAATTATATATACTAACAATTGAATCTCTAAAGGTTCTGTATATATACCAAATAAAGGTCAAAACTCCGGCGACACCGGTCTCTATCCATATTTGAAGATAAAGGACATGGGTGTGGGGGGGAGTTGCCTTGGTATATTGATGATAGTTTTGGACGGTCTGTCTAAAGACATCTGTACCCAACCCTACCCCATGAAACATATATGTTTTGAACATGGGCCACACAGTTTTTAGTATATTGACTCTTGTCTGAGCTGAGGAATCACGCCCCGGTTCTAAAATTGTAACAAGCCTATTATAAACATGCTGCGGAAGAAAGGGTATAAGCATTACCGCCCCTATCAAAATAAAGGGCAGCAACCTTTTATTGAGTAAGAATGTCAAAACTAATACGGATACGGCAAACCCAATCCAAGACGACCTTGATCCAGTGTTAAAAAGTGCTAAAAGCGGCGGCAGGGACATAATTATATACAAGGTCTTTTGGGCAAAGGTTTTGGAATTTAAAATTGTGCCAACATAAAACGGAAGCAGCATAATAAGCACCTCACCATAGTTATTTGGATTGGCCATCGTAGCGTAAACTCTCCCAGGCATGCCAAAATTTAGCTCCGGATCGGTTAGTGAAGGGTCAAACCCCACCGTCCCGCTTAACGCCTGCCAAATACCATACATACCAATTATCGTTCCGCCCCATAGAAGCATTTTAATAATGGTTTGCAGTGATTTTTCATTTTTGACGGTGCTAACTATTCCTAAAACCATCAAAAAACCAGCAATATAAAACATCAAATACTTAATCCCGGATGTTCGGTTTAGGGATGTTACGCAGGACATAGTCATTGCCACTAAAAATAATATTAGGGTAAAATCCAATGCTTTGAAATTGAATACCCAATGCCGCTGAATAACACTGTTTATAAAAATAGCAGAACAAAGCAATAATGCTATAAAAATGTTGTAGACATTATTCCATCGTCCATGGGGTACAATAAGTATTATTATTAAAAGCATCCCTGCTATAAACTCAAGCCTTGAAAATAAAATCTTAACCAGACCTATCGCTTTACTGGATAGAAAGATCGATTCAAATTTTTGGTAAAAACTTCTTAAGGGTTTTGTAAGAGTTTCGATGCATAGGGTCATAAACCTGCATAAAAAGCTTTCCTCCCACCACCTAGACAACCTTCCCCTGCCAATCATAAATCCAATTAGGGAGCTTTCCCTCAAAAGATTGACTGCAAAATCCGCCATTCGGGAAAAAAAGCTGTTTTGGTATGCTGTATTTAACATTGCAAAAAAACCATATATAAAATCAAGCACCTTTTTTAAAATACTATGTTCGTATGAGGTATCTATTTTTTTTACTACGGCAAGCATTGATCCAAATATCAAACTTTTCTCTATCAAAGCACCCTACTCCTTTTTTTCTAGTCTGTCTATTCTACCTTGGAAAATAGCACCCCCGACCTTTACAATCAGCTGCCTACCGACCTGATAATCCGCACCGTTGAAAATAACCCCCCCGAATCCATCGGAAGAACCATTTCCCTCTAGGGTAATATTGTAGGATACATACCCGGGTTTTGAACCCGCCACAACACGCCCATCGTCGGTCTCAACAAAACTTATCGCCTCATCGGTTTGGATCTGCGTTACTTTGCCTAAAACGCCTCCCCTTTCAAGATCTCTGGCTGTATCTCCAACTTTTGCCGCCTCTACTGCAAACCCGGGGGCTTCTTCCCAATACAACCCAACAATATAAGTATCCGCCTTTTCCAGTATTGGTAAAGCAGATCTTGTCTTTAGAAACTTAAAAGCTCCTGCAGCCCCTATGATCAACACAACCAAAATTAAAATATCAATAATGCTTACTTTTCCAAATAACTTTCCCTTACTGTCAATAATCATGCTTTTTTCACTCCCCGTAAAATTTAAAAAATCCAGAATTTGAGGGCAATCCTTTTAAAGGAGTAATCCTCAAGCTCTTCCCAAGCTTTCCTTGTATAAATTATATGTTTGTTGTACTACTTTATCAAGATTAAATTTTTCTTTGACGGCTTTTCTTGCGTTTTCTCCAAAAAGCATACGCAGCCTTTGATCCCCTAAAACCTTAGCTATCGCCCCCGCTAACTCTTTAGGATTATTATATTGTACAAGGAGTCCGCAATTTGTCTGTTCATTTATTATATCGCTGTTCCCCCCCATATCAGTAGCTATAACCGGAATACCACAAGCCAATACCTCGATTATTAAAAAACTCAGCGCCTCATGTTCGGAAGAATTTATATACAAATCGGAACCATATATAAGATTTTTCATATCTTTTCGAAAACCAGTAAATATAATATGCTCTGAAAGCTCCAGCTCTTTAGCCTGCTTTTGTGATTCTTCAAGCAAGGGTCCATCTCCCGATAAAATGCACTTAAAATTAAATCCTGCATCATCCTTCAATTCTTTGAGGGCATCAATAAGGAACCTATGGCCTTTATCGTGGGCAAACCTTGAGGCACAAAACAACACAAAACAATCCGCATCTATACCAAATTCTTCCCGTATAGTCGATTTTATGGGCTCACCCCAATGTCTTGTATCTACCCCATTGAAAATCACCCGAATTTTCTTCGCATTTACCCCGTTGGAAATCATCATATCCTTACCTTTGTTGCAAACTGCAATAATCCGTGATTGAAGGGGTGTTATAAGCTTGTTTGTTAATCGGATCACCGCTTTATTTTCAAGGATAAAATGATTTGTGTATATTACCCTTACTTTAGGGTTTATAATTCGGGATAAAAGGGCAATGTAATTTTCACGCAAAAACTGGGTATGAATAACCTGGATTCCTAGTTTTCTGCAAAGTCTTGAAAGCTCAAGTACCGCCCTGATATCAAAGGGATTTCTCATTTTAATCCTATAAGTATTAATACCCATACTTTCTAATCTTTTTACTAAAAGCCCGTCTTCATTGTAGGCAAAATAGGGCTCAATCTTTTTATCCTTTAGCTTCTGTATAAGGGTTTGCACATACCTTTCCGTACCTGCCTTACCCGCATGATTTAATAAATATAATACCTTTATCATTTTCGCATCAATTCCTTTCAACCCATCGGAGCAAAAACACACCTTATATAGATTTGTATTGTATATTAAAAATTCCTGTTCGGACTGATACCCTTAGTATTTTCAGTCATTTCTATACCTTAATATCCTTGCGGGATTACCTCCTACCACAGCATATTCGGGTACATCCTTTGTTACAATGGCCCCCGCTCCCACTATAGCCCCCTTGTGTACAGTAACTCCAGGCAGGATAATCGCCCTTGCCGCAATCCATACATCATCGCCAATTGTTACTGGGTTTTTAGGATCGGTTTGCAGCCTCATAGGGATATCCAGCCGATCATTTTTGTGGTTTTGTGTGAAAATCATAACATCGGGTCCCATCATAACATCATCTCCTATGCTCAAAGGACCCATTACCCTACAGTTTAGGCCTATACCCGAATTGTTGCCAATTTGTATATCCCTTCCCGATGCAAAAAATACGCCATGTTCAATATTTATGTTTTCCCCTGCCCCTTTAAAAATTCTTTTGCAAAGAAAACCTCGTATCCGTTTAGCACCAAGGCTGTACGGGGCATCTGATGCAGGCATATGCCGTGCAATAAAGTAATAAAGAATAAGGCATATAAAGTATTTTAGTTTCCTCATGATCCCTCCCAAAAACAATCCTATTTGTATATTCTATAGTATAAATTTTAGCCCAGATATAAGATGGCAATGCTCACCACAACCCAAAGAAGTATACATAACATTAGCGGAATATCAGATAATACCGCATCTTCGGGGCTTCCTCCCTCTTTTTTTTGGTATACAATGTACTGGTACCTAAAAACACCGTACAAAACAAAGGGTATGGTAAGTATCATATAATAGCTATTTTTACTAGAGAAGGTATATAGCGAATAAGCCATAACCGTGCTTGCTGTTACAATCGAGAGCATATTGTCAATAAACTCCAAAGAGTATTCCTTGAGTATCTTTCTGTGAGAATCGGCACCTTCCTCTAAAATCACAAGCTCATTTCTTCTTTTACTAAACCCTAAAAAAAGCGAAAGAAGAAGTGTACATAAAAGTATCCACTGGGAAATATACACGTCAATAACAACACCACCGCCAATAACTCGAAGTAAAAAACCCAGTGCTATCGACATAACATCTAATATAACCATGTGTTTTACAATGGTGGAGTACAAGACATTGTTTGTAAAGTATAGCAGTAAGATCAAACCAAAGCCCCTGTTAAGATAAAAGCCAAATATAAGTGCTACAGGCAGTAATATTATAAGTAAAACCCATGCTTCAGTTTTGCTAACAATTCCAGCAGCTACAGGTCTTGTCCTCTTTTGCGGATGAACCCTATCTTTATCTGCATCAAAAATATCATTTAAAATGTAGACACAAGACGAGATAAGACAAAAACTTATGGTAGCCAGAAATACCGTTTTTAAGTACACTGGTTCAAAAATAAGTTTTGCAAATATGAGTGCTGAGAAAACAAAAAGATTTTTTATCCATTGCCTAGGTCTAGCGAGTCTGATATATCCCCACATTTTCCCAAATATACCCAGCCCGATTTTATCATTTGCCGCATGCTTCAAAAAATCACTCCTAATATGAAATTACAAAAACAAAGCCATATCTTTTTAATATTTCTATAGGGTAACCCATCAAGGGGTATTTTGTATATAAAAAATATATTTATGTGATTAGGGTATCAAAATATATCCATATCGTCAATTGAAAATATAGACTTATATTATTTGCAGCACCATATAAGCTTTAAAAAACTTCACGCAGTCAAATAAAAACATCAGCATCTGCAGGCCATGGATAAACCCTTATGAGGGCAACTGTAAATAATATGGATAAACGAAAGGATTTAAGGTGGGTGATGGAAATAGTTTAAGGAGTAAAAATCTATGTAGCTCGCCGGCAAGGCTGGAAATCCCACCGGCTAACCAAAACTTTACTTTCAAGGGAGGTTTCCCTTAATATTTTGCTTATTGCACCTTCCTTTTGAGCTCTTGGTAATACTTGTATAAAAGGCCGTCTAGTTCGGCTTCCACATTTTTGAGCTTTGGTTCGTTTGCTTCAGGCCTTTTACTATAATAATCAAGAAGCCTGTTTTTCTCTATAATTTTATTTTCAAGTTGTTTTGCATACTCGCCCACTAATTAACACCTCCTTGTATCGCTACATCATAAAAAATACTGGGCATTAGCAATATTATACAACACATCGGGTGTTGTCTCAATATTTTAACAGAAGTTTCACATATTGTTAATCAAAATTTAATATTCCAAATGCCTTATGTTTTTCAATAATACCTCTACTGTGAAATATATACATTATCCCAAAGTCCGCAAAAAATCGCATATACAATATTTAAGACCAATTTGTTATCGGCATTAGCGTATAAAATATTAATACCTGCGGTAAAATTATTATATACAAATTTGTTTTAATTGTGAATTAAAAGCCTCACATACAATCCTTTAAAGCTTTTTAAACCCGAATAGCCTTAAGGTTTCACGCCTATCAAAGGCCCCAAATACAAACATTAGGGAAAATGACGCCAAAATATTTCCCAGTATGCCAAGGATTGTACCCCATGTATAGCTAAAGTTGAAGATTGTAAAAAACTCCTGTATATATTTGCCTATAAAAAGCATAACGGCTGCGGCCAAACCAGGTCTTAAAACCCAGTCCCTAAAGTTTATAGCCATACCCGTCGTCTTTATCACCGTTGCAATATTTAGGCAGCACACACATATCGTGCTTGCGATCATACCTGCAATATATCCTCTGATACCGTACACCGGGATGCAATATATTACAAACGCTATCCTTATGATATATCCAAAGATAGAATTTCTCAAGGAAATCCCTTGCTTTCCCAGACCATTTAGAACGCCCAACAGCGTTTGCTGCAAATAAATAAATATGCCGGCAAAGGAAAGAAGATATAACATATATCCAATATCCTCTTTGTGATAAACCAAATCCCCTATCCGGGCAGAAAAATTCATAAACAATACCGTGAATATGAAGCCAAGCATGGAAGTCAACTGAACTGATCTGGATATTCTATGATTTACTGTTTTATAGTCCTTTACGGATATACCTTCAGAAATTGCCGGTACAAGAGTTGTCGCCAGCGCCGATGTAACAAGCGTAGGAAAAAAAATCAGCGGCATAGCCATACCCGTCAGCTTCCCATACTCTCGTATACTGTTTTGGTAGCTCAGCCCCCCTAAAAGAAGCATTCTTGGTATAAGTATATACTCAACAGTACCCATCGTTGATGTAATAAACCTGTTAAATGACACAGGTATAGAAATCTTCATTATTCCTTTAACAATAGCCCTCTTTCTCATAAATCCCTTTGTCGTAGTGCTTTTTGAGGATCTCCCCCTCTTAAATTTGTAAACAATAACCAATACAAAAAGATTTGAAATTTCCCCCACCGCCATACCAACGGTTGCAAGGGCACAGGCATACTCTAGGCCGACATTAACAAGAAAGCTTGCCATTGTCATTACAATACCCGTTCTTACTATTTGCTCAGTAATCTGCGAACAGGCTGTTGGGATGACATCCTGGCTTCCGTAAAAATATCCCTTAAGTGCTGAAGCCGCCGAAATTACTGGGATACATGGTATCAAAAAAAGCATAGAATAGTAGGTTCTTGAATCCTTCAAAACAATATTCACAATCGGATCAATAAACAAAAACATCATTAAAGATACCACAAGTCCTAAGGATACAGTAATACCTAAGGCACACATCGTTATCCTGTGGGGATTTACTCGGTGACCCTTTGCCATTTGTTCTGCCACCATCTTGGAAACAGCAATCGAAATACCCGAGGTGAGGGTTAAAATAATCAGTGAATATACCGGTGAAATAAGCTGGAAGAGCCCCATTCCCTCCGACCCGATAAGGTTGGACAGGTATATTCTATAGATAAAACCAATTATCCTAACCAAAAAACTTGCCATCATTAATATAACTGCACTACCTACAAATGATTTCTTAGTCATATAAGCCCTGAAAAATAAATTGTCCTGACTATTAATATTTGATTTTCATTCTATTTATGACCATTTTCATTAAATTTAAGCATTATGTTCCCTTCTTTTTAAACGCTCGCTTCTCCTTTTAGCACCGCCCTCAAACATCTGCCTCTCTTCTTCGGTTTCTAGTACCAGTCGGGGAACAGGTATCGGTTTACCCTCATCGTCCAATGCTACAAATGTAATAAATGCTCTGTTCGTTAGGATCACATCCCCGGTTTTTAAGTTTTCGGCATAGGCACTTACACGGACTTCCATAGAAGTTCTTCCCACCCAAGTGAGCTTTGCTTTTAGCATTACCAGCTCTCCCATACGTGCCGGGTGTCTAAAGTCAAGACTATCAAGAGCCACCGTAGCCACTGTGGCATTGGAATGCCTGGATGCCGCCATAGCGCCTGCAATATCAATCCAGTGCATAAGCCTTCCTCCAAGAAGATTCCCTAAAAGATTGGTATCATTGGGAAGAACCAGCTCCGTCATTTCCACCTGCGATGAATTTGGAGTTCTGCCTTCGGGTTGCCCGCTTTTTTCTCTTAAAATATCATGCATCTTTAGTCCCTTTCTATATGTTCTATAATAAGGATTATACCATTCACACCCATATAATACAATCAAAAAACGGCATGGGATGCCGTTTTTTGATTGTATTATATAAACGTAATTTTAATTATTTAAGGATATCCCCACTGAATTTATGAGGAAATTTAATCTTTCGCTGTCAAGGTTTTTATTTATCTGGATTCCTTCAATACTCAAAAGTCCAACAGGATATACCGGAACTTGAAATACCTCTTCTAGGTAATCCCTTAATCCTTTAAGCAATGAACCACCGCCTATCACATATATCTTGCCTATTCTTTCGCCATAACATCTTTTCTCGTAAAATTCAAAACATTGCATCATTTGCCTTACTATCTCATCAATGGAGGCCTTCACGCTATTGTATATTTTCTCTTGTGTATCTCCCACGTTAATTTCTGGAAGAACAAGACCCTGAATCTTTTTAAGTCTTTCTGCTTTGTCCAAATCCTTTCCAATGCCGGCCGCAATGGCCTCGTCTAAATTACTGCTTCCTCTTAATATAACCTTATTAAATTCTAGTACCTTATTTTTTAATATATTAACGATGGTCGTTTCGGAACCGAAATCAATTACAGCAAATGTATCCTGGTTGAGGTTTCCAAATCGCTTCTTTTTGAACCATGTCTCATCTTGGGATATGGTTATTTCCCTGCTAAAAAACTTTGCTGTACTATTTGCGGGAATATCCACCGATAAGGGCTTTAGCCCCAAATCTGTAAGTATATCTATGTAGCTTTGAATAATGCTTTTTAAAACAGCGGTAACAAAAATCTTAATCTTGCTTACTCCACCTTCTTGGAACTCCTGGAGAACCTTGTAATCTATCTGGTGGGCCTCAAGATCTATCGGCATGCTTTGAGAAATGGTGGACCTGACGAGACGTTCTAAATCCTCCCCGGGGATTCTATCAATTACGAATATTCTTGAAATGATATTTGTACCTGACATAACTATCTTCCCATTTTTGGCTCTGACGTTTATATCCCCCATCGTCCTTTTAATCTCGCTTGTTACCCTTTTTACATCTTTAATGGCACCATTTTTTATGCATCCCGGGGGCGTTGCCACTATACCAAAATTTTTGATAAAGACTCCGCCCCTCCTCCCTAGCTCTACCTCGACCACCTTTATATTCCTAAAGCCAATATCTATACTTATAAGGTTGGTCTTAATGAAAGGTAATGTTACCATTTTATCTACTCCTTAAGCATTATTAGGATGACCTATATGACAATACTATCATCCCAGTATTTTAAAATCAATAATTTGAGTTAATTAAAATTGAAAATAGTAAGCGTAGTATACCTTATATGCGTCACTTCACGGTGTTAT
>JAAZML010000084.1 GCA_012798835.1 Clostridium sp. | reverse complement strand
GCAGCAGTACTTGCGGCAATCAAAGCCTTAGAAATAGAGAATACTGTAATCCAATCCTTAACAGAAGCTAGCATTGTAATAGCTGCTGGTAAGGCAACAGTAACATTAGCAAAAGGCGTAACAGCGGAAGTAATTGTGAATGTAGCAGCTGATCCAATTGAAGTTGCCAAACAAGCATTCCTAGAAGCATCTACAACATATGATCCATCTGAGGATAGTGATATTTATGACTATAGTTTTGATGGCAAGACCTTATCCATAGACTTTAACTTTGCAGAATATGTTCTTCCTGACGGCAATGTTGCTCTTGAAGTGATAGATGGCATAATGGAAGCAGCTGGGGGATTTCTAGTTGCTGTATTTCATCCGGATTACGGAAATGCCCAAAAGATTGTTATTAACATGGGCGGGGTTGATATCCTTATAACAGAAGATAATCCAAACAATGCAATTACCCCCCTCGCTCAAGCCTTATTTGGTGATGATTTTGTTGGAGGAGCAATGGCATTCTTGACACCAGGAGCCGAAATAGATAAAGGCTTCACTATGGAAGTAACAAATAAAGAGAATGTGACATTTACACTTAATGGTTTAACCGCAATATTCAAGAATGTTACACCAAATGATGACGGGGGAGAATGCGGAGGCGACTAATAGGCACAGGGGAAAGGTTCTCCTATGTAATTTCTAGGGTCCTTTGCAACCTAATCGTCAGTTAACCTTGGGGGCCCTTGCGGGGGCTCCTTTGTTATTTGTAGCTGTCAAGTGAACCACAACCCGCCCCGTGGGAAAGCCGGCAATTAAGCGCTCTTCCACGGGGCGGTGTTTTATACTGGGAAACCTTAAAGCACATCAAGCTGCGGTAGCCGAAATTAGGATTGAGGAATATTTAGGCAAATGATGTTATAATGAAATAAATGTGCGTTTAAATGGAAGGGAGGTAAACGTAAATGACTACTACCTACACTAAAAAGGAAGTTATAAGTATGGTGGAAGAATATTTACAGCTAGGTAAGATTAACGAACTACATTCAAAAGGTTTTGTAAATTATCGGGGAACTACATCGGATACCAAGGAGAAATATACCGAGGTTATAGCATCACATTTGTTGGAACAGTTGGAAAGGCTAAAACTAATTGATCCCGTAAAGAGAACCGATTCCTACAATGTCCCCCGTGATGGAACAACCCCTAGAGAAGCTGATGGCCGCAAATGGGAACAGGAAGAACAACGTATTGCCATGAAACTTTTTAATAAAACTTTACAGCCCTTTAGTGAAATTCTTCATTACCAAACTCCTTTAGGGGATGGTAGGGGGGCAGCCATTGATCTTTTGGCAAGAGACACGGATAGTGTATATATTCTGGAATTAAAGCGGCCTAAGAGTAAAGAAACGCTTTTGCGCTGTGTTTTGGAAGTACATGCGTATTTCTGTATGTTAGATCATGAAAAATTGCTTCGGGATTTCGAGATCAAAAATAATCTGGCGTTACGTAAAGGTGTACTTATCTTTAAAAATAGCCGGGCATATACCGATTTTTCCGACCATAAAATACGCCTATTGATGCGGGAACTAAAAATAGATTTCTTCGTTTTAAACGAAAATGCAGATGAAATTTTGGAAACACATTATTTCAACGAAATATGAAAGGGGAGCAAATGGCTAAAATAATTGCTACAAGGGGCGATAATATATTCATTTTGCAAACATCACAAACAAGAGGTTATGTCGTAAATTTAGGCGAAGGCATAGTGAGCGAAAAAATGGAGATTGATGCTTTTCTTAAATTTGGTTATTGGGAACCGTATAATG
>JAAZML010000057.1 GCA_012798835.1 Clostridium sp. | reverse complement strand
TGAAGTTAGAGTGTAAACTATGAAACCGCCGTATACGAGAACCGTACGTACGGTGGTGTGGGAGGTCGGTAAATAAAATAATTATTTACCTCCTACCCGATTCCATATTGTAATTATCACTGCGATATAATAAAATATCCCTTGAGGATAATAAAGCAAGGGACTTTATAATACTTATCTTTGCGGAGGTTGACATGCTACTTATAAAAAACGGCAAAATCATTACCATGACCAATACCGATTATGAAAATGGTTATATTTTGATTGATGGGGGAAAAATAGTCGAGGTAGGAGAATATCCTGCCAAATTAAAAAGCGAAGTATTAAAATTAGAGAATCTTAGGATTGTTGATGCCAAGGATAAATATATACTGCCAGGGTTTGTTGATGCCCATTGCCATGTGGGGATGTGGGAAGATTCTATTGGGTTTGAGGGGGATGACGGCAACGAAACAACCGATCCCGTTACACCCCATCTTCGGGCCATAGATGCAGTATATCATTTGGACCGTGCTTTTTCGGATGCCTATAAAAATGGTGTTACGACAGTGGTTACGGGTCCGGGAAGTGCCAACGTTATAGGTGGGCAATTTGTGGCATTAAAGACCTATGGCAAAAGAATAGATGATATGGTTATAAAGGATCCGGTTGCGATAAAAATTGCGTTCGGTGAAAACCCCAAAACTGTATATAATGATAGAAAAATGTCCCCTCAAACGCGTATGGCGACTGCTGCTATTCTTAGAGAGAGCCTCTTGAAAGCTTTAGAGTATAAACAACTTTTAGATGATTACAAGGACAACGAGGAAGAAAAAGATAAGCCAGATTATGATATAAAATTGGAAGCACTTTTGGGCGTACTACGAAAAGAAATACCCCTCAAAGCACATGCCCATAGGGCGGATGATATCCTTACAGCTATTAGGATAGCAAAGGAATTTGATTTGCAAATAACTATCGAACACTGCACCGAGGGTCATCTTATCACCGATATTCTATGCGATGAAGGCATACCCGCAATTGTGGGGCCCTATCTTACGGATAGATCCAAGGTCGAACTTAAAAATTCAAGCCTTGCTACCCCCGGGATTTTATCTAAAGCAGGGGTCAAGGTGGCAATAATGACAGATCACCCTTGTATGCCGATTCAATACCTGTCTTTATCCGCAGCCATGGCGGTCAGGGAGGGGATGGATGAGACGGAAGCGTTAAGGGCCATAACTATAAATGCCGCCGAGCTTACTGGTATAGATAAAAGGGTCGGAAGTATTAAAGCTGGTAAGGATGCGGATGTTGTTATTTTTGATGGTCACCCTTTTGAAATAAAAACTAGGGTAATGACTACAATTATAGATGGTAAAATCGTTTACGAAAGGAAGAAGAATGAAGGAAATTAGAACTTTTTCGCAGGAGGAGACATTTAATATAGGAAGGATATTGGGGCAGCTTCTTAAAGAAGGTGACATTATTTGTATAACGGGTGAGCTTGGAACCGGCAAGACTGTGCTGTCAAAGGGTATTGCAAAAGGTGCGGGTATCGACGAACATATAACAAGCCCAACATTTACCATAGTCAACGAATACAAAAGCAAGGAAATATTTTTTTATCACTTTGATGTCTATCGAATTTCCGATCCAGAAGAGATGTATGAGATCGGTTTTGAAGAGTACTTGTATAGCGATGGGATGCTTGTTGTTGAATGGGCAGATTTGATCGAGGACATACTGCCCCATGAAAACATATGGGTAACCATTGAAAAGGATTTCGATCTTGGTTTGGATGCCCGGGTTATTTCGATAAGATTCAACGGACAAAAATACCTTGAGTATGAAAAAAAATTAACCACGGAAGAGGGAAGATATAATGAAAATAATGGCCCTGGATTCATCGGCAATGGTGGCCACAGTAGCTGTAATGGAGGATGAAAAGCTCCTAGGTGAATATACATTAAATTACAAAAGGAATCATTCGCAAACTTTGATGCCTATGATAGAACAAATTCTTACAGATTTAGAGCTAGTCCCCGGGGATATTGATATTTTTGCAGCATCTACAGGGCCTGGCTCTTTTACAGGATTGCGGATCGGAGTTACTAGCATAAAAGCAATGGCTTATGCACTCGGCAAGTCTGTTATAGGTGTTCCAACACTAGATGCTATGGCATACAATATGCCTATGAATAAGCATATTGTATGCCCAATGCTGGATGCAAGAAATAATCAAGTGTATACGGCACTTTATAATTGGAACGAAGGCACCCAAGATAGGTGTACTGAATATATGGGCGTAACTGTGGAAAATCTCATCGATATTATAAGGGATACAGGTAAAAAGGTTATTTTTATAGGTGATGCAGTTCAATTGCATAAAGAATTTCTAAAAAGCAGGCTGGGGGATTACTGCATGTTTGCACCGGGAAGCTTACGGCTTCAAAGGGCTGCATCGGTTGCCTGTATAGCATACCAAAAGGCGTTGGAGGGGAATCTTGAAAGCAGCTTTGAAATGCTCCCCTTTTATCTTAGAAAATCACAAGCTGAAAGGGAATACGATAAAATGTTACATAAGCCCCAAAAGGATGAAAAACGGTGAATCCCAATGATATTAAAATACTTCCTATGAGACTGAAGGATATTGACGGCGTTATGGTTGTAGAAAAACTAAGCTTTACAATCCCGTGGTCAAGGAATGCACTTATTGAGGAAGTATCAAAAAATACATTCGCAAGGTATATAATTGCCAAAGCAAATGAGAGGGTCGTAGGTTATGCGGGTATGTGGAAAATTTGCGATGAATGTCATATTACTAACGTGGCGGTGCATCCAGAATATAGGGGTTTGGGGATAGGGGGTCAACTGCTCAAGAACTTGATACTTTTAGCCGAAGAAGAAGGTGCAAGGGCAATGACCTTGGAGGTAAGAAAGAATAACAATGCGGCGCAAAATTTATACAAAAAATATGGTTTCGTGGCAGCTGGACTAAGGAAAGCATATTATGCCGACAACAATGAAGATGCAGTAATAATGTGGAAAGAAAATAGCAATGAAAATTAAAAGGGTTTTGGGATATTACAATAGAATATAATTAATTAACAAAATCCTTTAGAAATCTAAGATATTCACATAAAGATTCCAAGAGAAAATATGTAGAACTTATCCTTATTATTATCCAAAAGTCGCAAATAAACACTAAAGGGGGAAGATAAATGTCACTAATCAAAGGCTTATCAACCGACATATTGAAAAAGGAATGTGACCCATCATCCTTTAATTTTGAAGATACCTCAGGACTAGAACCCCTTGAAGATATTATTGGTCAAGAACGTGCTGCCCAGGCTATGGAATTTGGTCTTAAAATATATACTCGGGGTTATAATATTTTTATGAGCGGCATGACCGGGACAGGGAAAACTAGTTATGCCCTAAACCGCATAAAAAAGGCTGCAAAGGGATCAAACCCCCCCAATGATTGGTGCTATGTGTACAATTTTGAAAATCCTAACCAGCCTAGGGCTATCAATTTGCCTGCAGGTTTGGGAAAAGTATTTAAGCAGGATATGGAAGATTTTATAAAAGTACTTCAGCTTGAAATTACCCGCGCATTTGATAGCGAAGATTATGAAAGGGAAAAAACATCAATTGCCACAGAATATCAGGAGAAAAGAGCTGGTCTTCTCGAAGAACTCAACAAAGATGCCGAAAAAAGAGGGTTTAGGGTGAAGACCACCAATGCGGGCATATATTTTTTACCGATAGTGGAAGGGAGAACCATAACAGAGGAAGAATATGGTGAGTTGGATGAAAAGGTTAAGCAGGAAATAACAGAAAAATCAAACGTGGTCCAGTTGGAAACCATTGACATAATTAGAAAGATAAAAAATATTGAAAAGGAAGCCGAGGAAAGAGTAACCGAATGGGAAAATAAGATTGCATTGTTTGCTGTTGGCATGCGTATAAGTGACATGAAAGAAAAGTATAAAGATTATGAGAAAATTATAAATTACTTGGAGGGTGTCCAGGAGGATATTTTAAAAAACCTAAGTGATTTTAGGGAAGACGAGCTGACAGAGGAACAGCAAATAATAATTCCATGGCTAAAGGGTAGCGAGACATCCCCGGCGGATAAATATAAGGTTAACCTTCTGGTAGACAATTCTTCGCTTGAGGGAGCTCCCGTTATTGTAGATTATAACCCAACGTATTATAATCTTTTAGGCAAATTAGAGTACGAAAACGAATTCGGTACCATGACAACCGATTATACAATGATCAAGGCAGGGCTATTTCACCAGGCCAATGGCGGCTATCTTATATTGCAGGCCAAGGATATCCTAAGTAATGTTCAGTCATGGGAGGCCTTAAAAAGGGCACTTAGAACCCGACAGATTACCATAGAAAATATAAAAGAGCAGATGGGACTTGTTGCAGTTTCAGCATTAAAGCCAGAACCCATCCCTCTTAATATCAAGGTGATTTTGGTGGGAAGCGAGTACTTACATCAGGCTCTCTACGAGTATGATGAGGATTTTAAAAAGCTATTTAAAATCAAGGTGGATTTTGATGCGGAGATGGAAAGAAGCAAAGAAAACACTCAAAAGCTTGCCCAGTTTATAAGTGCTTTTTGCCAGAGGGAAGCTACGCCGCATTTTGATAAAACAGGAGTTGCCAAGGTTGTCGAATACAGTTCACGCCTTGTAGGGGATCAAAGCAAGCTAACCACAAGGTTTAATGATATTGTAGAAATATTGTGTGAATCTGCTGCTTGGGCGGGGATAGAAAATAGTGATCTTGTTGGTGCAGGGCATGTGAAAAAAGCTATCCAAGAAAAAATCTACAGATCCAATAAATATGACAAAAAACTTTTGGAGTTAATCGACAATGGAACGATAATTATAGATACCGAGGGAAAGGCTATAGGTCAAATAAACGGGCTTAGCATAATTGACATAGGAGATTACTGTTTTGGAAAACCATCAAAAATTACAGCCAACACTTTTGTAGGCGAGGAAGGCATAGTAAATATCGAAAGGGAAGTTGAGATGAGTGGTACCACACATGCCAAGGGAGTGTTGATATTAGGTGGCTATATAGGCCAAAAATATGCTCAGGATATGCCCCTATCGCTTACTGCAAGTCTGTGTTTTGAACAGTTATATAATGGTATTGATGGGGACAGTGCATCAAGTGCGGAGCTTTATGCGGTTTTATCCAGCCTTGCTCAGGTACCTATAAGACAGGGGATTGCAGTAACAGGTTCAGTAGATCAAAAAGGCGAAATCCAGCCAATTGGTGGGGTGAATGAGAAAATCGAGGGATTTTTTGAGTTGTGTAAGCTTTGCGGCTTGGATGGGACGCATGGGGTGATCATTCCCCATCGGAATATTAGAAACCTGAATCTAAACGACAATGTTATTGAAGCAGTTGGAAAGGGAAGATTTAATATTTATGCGGTAAAAACTATTGATGAGGGTATGGAGATACTCACAGGTATTGAATTTGGACAAAAAAGAGAAGATGGAACCTATCCTTTAGATACCATAAACTACATGGTTTATGAAAAGCTAAAAAAATATGCTATGGTTGCTTCAAATTTTGGGAGGGGAATAGAGGGTAAATAAAGAGAAATATTTTTATTCAAATGCCTAGCTGTATGTATATTTCGGGGGGAGAACATGATTAAGAAAAACAAAAGAAAATTAAATATATTTATTTTAGTATTGGGTATTGCGGGAATATTAGATTTTTGCTTTCTATCAGCCTATGGGGTGGCGGTTGGGAATTTTGGTATTATGTTTCCTCTAGTTGTAGGAATTCTGCTATCCCTAGTTGCAATTTTCCGCCTTACGGGTAGGGGGAATTTGTTTAAGATTAAAAACACCTTCCTAAAAAGTGCTTTTATTTTTATATGTGCGGTTTTTATCTTATCTTTTGTATTGATAGAGGGACTAATAATCCTTTCGTCAGCTAGTGACAATAACGTTGAGGTGGATTATCTTATTATTCTTGGGACTGGCTTAAGGGGGGATGAAATACCCCAGACGTTTAAAAACCGCTTGGATCAGGGTCTTAAATATCTAAACGATAATCCCGATATAATGGTGGTAGTGAGCGGCGGGCAAGGACCGGGCGAGAGCATATCTGAAGCGGAGGCCATGAGAAGATATCTGACGGATAATGGAGTAGATGAAGACAGGATCATTTTAGAAGATAAATCGACCAGTACTGCAGAAAACATGAAATATACTGCTAATATATTGGAGAATCTTACGGGTAGACAGGATTATAGGGTAATGATAGCAACCAACGAATTTCATTTGTTCAGATCGAAGATTCTTGCAAAGCATAATGGCTTTACACCCTATGGCATTTCTGCGTCGACAACCCCCTATATTATGCCCAACTCGTTTATTCGTGAGTACTTTGCCGTTGTAAAATCACTGGTATTTGATATAATGCTGGACAAATCATGAGCATTTACTCGATATACATGGCAATTTGGGAAAGTTATTTTTTAAAAAAACACCCTTGTCAATGCTGAATAATGCTGTTAAAATATATTATATGGTTATCGGGGTGTGGCTCAGGTGGTAGAGTGCTTGGTTCGGGACCAAGAGGCCGTGGGTTCGAGTCCCGCCACTCCGACCATGCTACTGCATTAAACGCCTATACAATTGCAGATATATATTTAATACCCTAATATGCGGGTTTTTTTTATTTGGGCATAAGTAAATGTCTTCCAGGGAATTTAAAGCCTAGTTATGATAAAATTAATTAGAGGAATGATATATGTGATTGGGGGTAGGTGGAAATTATGGCTGATATGTTTTTATTAAACATATTAAAAGCAATATTTCTTACTGGGATTGTGGCGGTTGCATTTGGGTTTATATGGCTTATAGTTTTATTCGTTTTTTCGGATAAGGAAATTATGGAGAGCCAAAGCCGGCGCAGCACGTCACTGGGGAATGCTCTTTTTGTTGTCCATTCCATATTTGAACCTGGAAGGAAGCCCCAGACTGAGCAGGTAATATGGATAAAAAGAAGACGGACCCCCGTTGAAAAAGGAGTCTTAGGCCTAAAAGAATTAAATTATGATAGGTTCATGATAAAAGGTTATATGCCTACAAAAGGCCGATTATATAAAATAAAACGGGGTTCAATTCGATGGGATGCAAATTATTAAAGGGCAAGCAATCCCGTAAAGATTAGGAATCCAAAATATCCCGGATCTTCAATATTTTATCGATTATCGTTTGCTGTTTGGGTTCGGCTATTTGGCGTAATATATGTAGGGTACTTACAATATCATCCCTGTGTATTTTATCCTTTTTTTTTGCATCAAGCATCTTAAGCTTTAACTTTTTTATGACATCACTATATAGATTTGTTTTATTTAAACCCTCGGTAAGCGGCGCCCTATGCTTTTCAGGCGAATAACGGGCGATTATCTGAAGTGCTTGGCTCACAAATTCCGGAGTTATGCTATTATGGTTCCTTTGATTTGTTGTAGAATCCTGCAACTTAATAATTTCGCTCGCCGCATTTAATCCATTTGTGATGGTTTCAAGTTTTTTATGTTTGTTCATGGGCATTCCCCAATTTTTAAAATTCCCGATATTATATTATGTTGAATACAACATTATTGTTACCCTAGGTCTTACATCATAGCCTGTATGTATTTTGTGTTGCATATTTACGGGGCAAGTGTTTTTACGAAGTAGTGATGGAAGTTTACCATGCAGAACCCATGTTATAAAATAGGCAATTGAAATATGTACAATAAACGCTTATAATAGTAGTAATATTATTGTAAGAGGATGAGAGCTATATGGGGTACAAAAGTTTTGACGAGATCAACGAAAAGATTAAAAGCGGCAAAGCCGTTGTTGTTACTGCAGAAGAAATAATTGATATAGTGGAACAAAAAGGTGTTAAACAGGCAGCAAAAGAAATTGATGTGGTAACCACAGCTACCTTTGGGCCTATGTGTTCATCGGGGATGTTTATAAACTTTGGACATTCGGATCCACCGATAAGAATGTCTAAGGTATGGCTAAACGATGTCCTGGCTTATGCGGGTATTGCTGCTGTGGATGCATATATAGGTGCAACGGAACTTTCTGACACAAAAGGGATGGAATACGGTGGAGCACATGTGATTGAAGATTTGATTGCGGGGAAGGATATAAAGCTTTATGCTGAAAGCTATGGAACTGACTGCTACCCCAGGAAGGAAATAAACACCTATATAAACAAGGATAACATTAATCAGGCGTATATGTTTAATCCCCGAAATGTTTATCAGAATTATGCTGTAGCGGCAAACACTACAAATAGGATAATGCATACCTATATGGGGACGCTATTGCCAAACTTGGGGAATGTCACATATACTACCTCCGGAGAGCTAAGTCCTATGCTAAATGATCCCTATTATAGAACGATAGGCATTGGGACAAGGGTGTTTATAGGGGGGGCACAAGGTTATGTTGCATGGGAGGGGACCCAGCATAACCCAGGGCAGGAAAGAACGGAAAATGGGATACCCATTTCTTCGGCCGGTACTTTAGCATTGATAGGTGACATAAAGAAAATGAGCACCGAATTTATAAGGGCAGCAATATTTCAAAAGTACGGTATATCTATATTTGTCGGTGTGGGAATTCCGATTCCAATATTAGATGAGGATATCCTTATAAAGACCTGTGTCAAAAACAAGGACATATATGCAAATATATATGATTATGGGATCCAATCCAGGAACAAACCTCTTTTAGGTTCGGTTTCTTATGAGCAGCTCCGTAGTGGTTCCATCGAAATAAATGGCAAAAGGGTTGTTACTGCTCCGCTTTCCAGCCTAAAAAAGGCACGAGAAATAGCAGGGATTTTAAAACAGCAGATTACAGATGGTGAGTTTTTTATAACTCGGCCGGTGCAATCTTTACCTATAGAAAATAGGGGTAATACCCT
Organism: Clostridium sp.; assembly: GCA_012798835.1. GTDB lineage: Bacteria > Bacillota > Clostridia > Acetivibrionales > Acetivibrionaceae > Hungateiclostridium. The sequence continues at coordinate 17,238 of JAAZML010000057.1, read as the reverse complement.
TGAGATCAGGGGGGAAGAAAATGAAAAAGATTAAGGTGTCTTTATATTTTCCGGCATCGGAGGTAACTAAGCCCATAACATATCATCTCATAAGGGAACATGAGCTTCAGGTAAATATATTAAACGCCGATATAAGCCATAACAAACAAGGAAAACTAGTCGTAGACATAATAGGGACAGAATGGAACATAGAGGCTGGTCTTAAATTTATTGAGGATCAGGGTATAAGATATAGGTTATTTACAAAAAGCATAATCTGGCAAGAAGATGGATGTGTGCATTGCGGTGCCTGTACCGCCGTATGTCCCTCCGGTGCACTCCAAATGGATAAGGAAAATTGGTGTCTTACATTTGATAAAGAAAAATGTATGATCTGTGAGTTGTGCGTAAAGGCATGTCCCTTGAAGGTCATGTGTATATCTATTTGATAAACAAACCGGCAAAATGCATTGCGGGAGTGATGCTGCATATTTTTTGAAACTTATCTAGAGTAGGGACGAACAGGATAGGGAGACGCGATTATGTATGAAGAAAGACGGTACCGAGATATATTCAAAGGTGCAAATCTTCAATTTTTTGATATATGTATAAAGGAAACGGATATCAAGATAGGAGCCGACAAGGTGTTAAAAGAGGATGCCTTTAGAATTGTTTCCAGGCTGAGAAATGATATTGAGACATATATAAAACGTCATGGTGATTTTAAAACAAGCCTCAAACCGATCGAATGCTATAACGATGCTCCCGATATTATAAAAGAAATGTGCGAGGCGGCAAGAAAGACAGGGGTTGGTCCGATGGCCTCAGTTGCCGGGGCTATAAGCCAGACCCTGGGATTAGAGCTATTAGAATTTTGCAATGAGGTAATTGTAGAAAATGGCGGGGATATTTTTATAAAATCCAATACCCCAAGAAAGGTGGGCATCTATGCTGGGCAATCCCGGTTAAGTCAAAGGGTAGCACTTGAAATCATGCCCCACAAAACACCCCTGGGTATATGCACTTCTTCCGGTACTGTAGGCCATTCTTTGAGTTTTGGCAAAGCCGATGCAGTGGTAATTACATCAAAAGATACATTCCTCGCAGATGCGGCTGCTACCGCTGTTGGTAATATAATCAAAAATGGGGAGTTTATCCAAAAAGGAATAGAATTTGCCTCCTCGATGGACGGTATTGACGGGGTGGTTGTTATTGCTGGGGACAATATGGGTTTTTGGGGAGATATAAAATTACAAAGGTTTTAGGTATTTATTTTGAATTACTATGATAGTGGGCATATAATGTTTATGCTGATGTTTTATTTGACAAGATTATGAAAATTATAGATAATGGCAGGTAGGAGAATTTTAATGAAAAACAAATGTTTTAAAAAGATGCTTTCCGATTCAAAGAGGGTAGTAATAAAAGTAGGTACATCGACCCTTACATATAGTAATGGGGGAGTAAATATATCTAGGATTGAGAAGCTTGTTAGAGTTATTTCAGATTTAAAAAACCAAGGCAGGGAAGTGGTATTAGTATCATCGGGGGCCATAGGTGTGGGCATGAGTAAGCTCAAGCTCGCGGAAAAACCCAAATCTTTAAGGAAAAAACAGGCTGTGGCAGCGGTAGGCCAATGCGGTCTTATGCACATATATGATAATTTTTTTCTTGAGTATGGTCATGTGGTGGGGCAGATACTCCTTACCCGGGATATAGTAGAAAATGAAACGGGTAAAAACAATGTTATAAACACTTTTGAGGCTTTGCTGGAGATGGATATTATACCTGTGGTTAATGAAAATGATTCGGTTGCCGTGGATGAAATCGAATCGGATATACACAGGGTGTTTGGCGATAATGATACATTGTCGGCCATTGTTGCAAAACTTGTAAAAGCAGATTTACTTATAATACTTTCGGATATTGATGGTTTCTATGATTGCGATCCAAGAATAAATGGGGATTCAAAACTTATTCCTATTATTAATGAGATAACACCGGATATGGAAATGTGTGCCGGTGGTGTAGGAACTGCAAGGGGGACAGGTGGAATGGTTACCAAACTTATGGCTGCAAAAATAGCAACCTTTGCAGGTATCAATATGGTTATTGCCAATGGAAACAATCCCAATATAGTTTACGATATCATCGAAGGGAAATTCATAGGTTCGCTTTTTGTAAGGAGGAAATAGAAAGGAGGATATTGTTATGAAAAAACTAATCCCCTTAGCATTTATAGTAATGGTCTTAAGCTTTATACTTGTTGCCAATGCTGAAAATGATGGATGTTTATCTTATGATTTCGCCAACAAAGTTATGCTAGAGGGCAATCGGGATGTGAAAAAACAAGAACTTGCCGAAAGAAGGGCTTATTACCTTTATAGAAGCACGGTTCTAAGGACAGGAAATATAGAGACAGAAAGGGCTGTTTTTGACACACCGTTTGGAAAGTTTAGTATGTTGTACACCCCTGATATACAGGTCTTATTGACCAAGCAAAAAGAACTGCTGCCCAGTCAAATGAAGCTTTATTGGATGATGGCTGATAAGGGTAAAATTCTAACCCAGAAAGCCCTTACACTGGGATTTAGAGATCTATTTCTTGGGTTCTTAAATGCAGACAGGGAACATAAAATGAATTTAAAACGCCTTGAGCTTCAGGAAAGAAAGTACGAGGCGGCAAGAATCAGGTTACAGGGGGGGTTAATATCTACCTTGGACTTTGAGGAGGAAGAGTACAATTATGCAGGTGCGCAAAAAGCTTTTGAAATCAGCAAAAGAACAAGAGAAAATATGCAAAGAAACGTTAATATTTATATGGGAAATCCGGCAGATACCGAATATGAGAGCGCAACTTGTTCTGAACTTACACGGGGATTGAGGCTTAATGCCCTTGAGAACTATATTGAAAGAGCCTTGGCCGAAAGATATGAGATCTTGAGTATTGAGTGGGAAATCGAAGTCAAAAGAAAGCATTTGGAGATTCTTACAAGGGCTCGGGCGGACAAAGTTTATACCAGTATTAAAAAGGAGTACCAAAAAATATTAAGGGAAATTGAAATGCTCGAAATTAAGCTGGAACAGGTCAAGTATGATGTGGAAGGCAATATTAAATCTGCATACATAGATATCAAAAAAGAAGGATATAACCTAAATAATATGTATGAAACACTGGATATGCAAAAGAGAAATTTCGATAGATTAAAATATCAGTATGAGCAAGGACTCATATCTAAACTCATGCTCGATGAACTTGAACTCGGTCTGGAGGAAATTCAAAATGGTGTAGATCTTTTGATCTATAACCTTAATACCAAGATAATGAGAATAGAAGAAGCATCAGGTCTCGGACCTGCATATTAAAAGGGGTGATCTAGTATGAAGAAAAAATTATCTGTATTATTTTTTATAGCTTCATTGGTTTTTACACTTACCACTATCCTAGCAGTTGAAGGCATTGGTGGTATTAGTGCTTTACAGAGGCTTGCGGTTGAAAGCAGCAGGCGGGCAACCCTTGGAGATTTGGAAATAAAGGCATATGAGGGGGCTTTGGAGGATGCGAAGCAAGATGCGGACTTCCAGATGATCCCAGGCACCAAAATTGATATGTATAATAGTAAAATTAAAAAAGAGGTTGCGCCTTTTGAAGCGGAAGCAAATCTTGAGTATGCTAAAAGGAATAAAGAGAAAACCCTTGACAGCTTAAAGTTTGATGTTTACAAGGCAGCCCTTGGAAAGGTGTTGGGTGAAAAAAAATTAGACTTGGAATCTAAAAAACTTGAAATATTAAATGAAAAGTATGAAATGTCTAAGGCAAGGTTAAAGGAAGGTAAGATTACTGAAAATGATTTAAAAGATGTGGAATACTCTTTGAATATTAAGAAGGCCGATCAGGATAAGGCAAAAAGGGATCTAGAAATTTTAGGACTTGAATTAAAAAAACTTTTAAATATGGATTTTGATGCAGAAGATGTTTTGGTTGAGGATAGTCTGGAGTTGACAGAGTGGACAGATATAGATATAGAAAAAGCTATAGGGCAGGCGAGCGAAAATAATATTGAAGTATTCAAAAAAACTATGCAGCTTCAGGCCCAAAAGAAAACGATGGATATAGCCCAAGCGTATTATAATGAGGGGAATTTTTCATACGATGATAATAGGGCCGGGCTAGAAATGGCAGAGATTGAGCTTGAAGATGAAAAGGCTAGACTCGAAGTTAGTATTAGAAACAAATATAATGATCTTCTAACTGGTAAAGACAATCTAGAGCTTTCTGCAAAGTGGAGCGAAATACAAAAAAACAAATTTGAGGCGGGCAAAGCTAGATATGATAAAGGACTTTTGGGCAGAGAAAATGTTTTAGATTTGAAGGAGCAATATCTTGATGCACAATACCAAAGATTTGCTGCTATATATGATTTTAATATATTGAAGGCTGAATTGGATATATTATGCAAGTAGTTATCTGTATGCAAAACATTATTCCAAGAAAAGGCATGTGATAGAATTGATAATTGAAATAAAGGGCATGGGTAAGATTTATAGGACTGGCAAGATTGAGGTTGAGGCCCTAAAAAATGTGGATCTAAGCCTGCAGCAAGGGGAGCTATTATCGATTATGGGTCCATCTGGATCGGGCAAATCTACCTTTATGAATATCATAGGTTGCCTAGACAGGTCAACCTCGGGGAGCTATATGCTAGATGGTATGGATATTTCAAAACTGAATGAGTTTGAATTGGCTAAAATCAGGAATATAAAAATAGGTTTTGTATTTCAATCATTCAATCTTTTACCACGGATGTCGGCACTTAGAAATGTTGAGCTTCCCATGATTTATGCCAAGGTAGGATCAAAGGAAAGAAAAAAGAGAGCTGAGGGAGCCCTGGAAAGGGTGGGGCTTAAAGATAGAATGCACCATAAGCCCAATGAAATGTCGGGAGGACAAAAACAGCGTGTCGCCATTGCAAGAGCACTGGTAAACGATCCTGCCATTATACTTGCTGATGAGCCAACCGGAAACCTTGATAGTTTTTCTGGTGAGGAAGTTATGGCTGTGTTCCAGGGGCTTAATGCGGAGGGGGTCACAATAATTTTAGTTACGCATGAGCCCGATATAGCACACCACACAAGACGTGTCGTTAGCTTCCGTGATGGAGTCCTTATGACTGATATTAGAATAAAACAGCCTCTTGTTGCGGAGGAGGTAATGAAAAAAATGAGGGTTAAAATGGGGGAAACGGTATGAAAAAAATAGTTGTAGCAGTGATTATAATAGCTGTATTAGCAGGGGTTGTAGGTTTCGGTTACTTATTAAGCAATAACATTGGAGGGGTATTTAGTAAAGGGCCTACATATGCTGTGAAGACTTTTAAGACCAGCAGGGGGGATATTTCCTCTACCGTTGCAGTTTCAGGAATGATAGAAGAAGTCAAGGTGTTTTATGTTTACATAGATAATCCTACCAAGGTAAATAAGCTGTTGGTAGAGAAATACCAGACTGTATCAAAGGGCCAAAAATTACTGGAACTTGATATAGAGACCATGCAGGGGGAATTGGATAAACTGCGAATAAATAAAAAGATACAGGAGTTATCCATGGATACGGCTGCTATGGATGCCGAAATAAAAAGGGCTGAGTCTGCGGTAAGAAGTGCAGAAAAAGCATTTAAAGATTGTCAAGATAATTATGGGAATAGCAAGGAACTTTTTGAGGTGCAGGCCATTTCAAAAAAGGAATTAGAGATGGCAGAAAGTGCATTAATAGATGCTAATATGGCATTGGAAAATGCAAGAATATCCCTTGGGGCTATTGTAAAAAGCCAAGATGTAGATGCCAATATCAAAAAAGAAAATCTAAGGGCAATTGAAATGGGGATAGAAGAACTAGAAAAGAAGATTGAAAGCTGCGAAGAATCAATGATATGTCCTGTAGATGGTATTATTATAGAATTAAATGCCCAAGAGGGTTCCTATACAAATAGTGCCCAGCCAATGTTTCGGATTGCTGATCTTGACAAGCTTCAGGTAAGGGCAAATATAAGCGAGTACAATATCAAAAATATTGATGCTGGCCAAAAGGTGATCCTCACAGGAGACGCAATTGAAGAGGATGTAGAAATTTTAGGGATGGTAGAGAGTATTTCGCCAATAGCGAAGAAAAACGTAACGGCTGGTGGTGAGGAAGTCTCGGTGGAGGTCGTTATCACCATAAACAACCAGGATGCCCAGTTAAAGCCGGGACTTACGGTTGACTGTGATATAATGGTTTCCGAAAAAAATGACGTGCTTATAGTACCCATAGGAGTTTTAAAGACCGATAAAGATGGAAACAAATACGCCTTAATGGTGGATGATAAAAATGATGTTCTAATTCGCAAAGATGTAAAGCTGGGTATACCATCGGATATGATGGTGGAGGTTTTAGAAGGACTTAGTGAGGGGGATGTCATTGTAGATGACCCGCAATCATTCCATAAAGAGGGTACTAGGGTTAGAGTAACAGAATAAAGAGGGGGTCCTTTAAATGAGCTTTTTCGAAGGGTTTTTGCAGGCACTAGAAAGCCTAAGAGCAAACAAACTCAGATCCTTCCTCACCATGCTAGGTATTATTATGGGGGTATTTTCGATAATAACCATAATGGCCATCGGAAATGCAACGGAAGAGTATGTAAATATGCAGTTTGAGAAAATGGGCGCAAATGTTCTTCAAATCGGATATAAAAGTATGAGCGTTTCAAATGATGAATGGCTGTATATTGAAGATATTGAGACAATAAAAAAAGTAGCACCGGAAATAAAAAATATTGCAACACATATCCAACGTCATGGGACGCTGAGAATTGATGAAAACACTAGGGATGCAATGATATATGGATTGACGGCCCAATATAAGGAGTTCTCACCTATAGAAATGGCGGAGGGGAGATTTATAAGCGATTTTGATGTATCCTCGAATACAAAGGTTATGGTCGTTGATGAGTTTTTTGCTAATAGGTATTTTAATAAGACCGATATTGTGGGGGAAACAATAAGATTTAAGGCACCTTCGGGGGTAAACTACAGCCTTAAAATTATTGGGGTGATAAAAGCGGAAAACGATATGATGGCAGGTTTATTGGACAACGAGAAAATGCCCACACAGGTGTATATGCCGATAACCACCGTTCAACAGATGTTTTATAATAACAAGAGGCTTGACAATATATCAATAAGTCTTGAAAAGGATGAAGATTATAAGGAAATAGGAGACAGGATAGTAAGGGCCCTAGAACTCCACAAAGGAAAAAAGGATGCCTATATGGTGTATAGTACACAGGATATGCAAAAAATATTTTCCAGCGTTATTGGGGTTATTTCGGCGGTCTTGATTGTTATAGCTCTTATTACCCTTGTAGTTGGTGGAATAGGTATTGTTAACATATTATTGGTGTCAGTGACCGAAAGAATAAGGGAGATAGGCATCAGAAAGGCTTTAGGTGCACAAAAAAAGGATATAATTCTTCAGTTTATCACTGAGTCCATTATTATGACGGGTATAAGTGGACTGGCTGGGATAATTCTTGGGATTCTTGGTGGAAATATCATCTCACAGGTAATTGGAATTCCTCCTGTCGTGGATATACCAATCATCGTTTCAGCCTTCACCGGCTCAATTTTATTAGGATTGATATTTGGTGTTTACCCAGCAAAAAAAGCTGCTGATTTAGATCCCATAGAATCCTTAAGATACGAATAGAAAAGTCCAAATACCCCCCGCCAAAAGCTTAGTGAGTATTTGGACCTTTGTAAAAAGTCTTTGTTTTAATGTCGTTTGTTATTTCTTTTTTCCTCTTTGCTCCCCGGGGTAGGGTTTTGATCTTCCCTGGGGTTATCGTTTACCTTCGGTTCAGGTGTTGACACCGGTGTCGGTGTCGGATCACGCCTTTCAAAATGTGGCGGCAGCGGTGTTTGGGTATGGGATCCGGGCGTCGTATCATCATCGTCATCATCGTCTGTATTAGCTCCACCGTGCACCGGGCAATATTCCCCTGCTGGCAGTTCATATTTAATATCGGTTGGCGTTCTTTCGCCAGGGATGGTTGGTATATACGGTATGGGGCGCCTTATAAATACCCTTTCCTCTATGGACTCGTGGGGGCATCCTGGACCGGCGAGTAGGCTTCTGCCTAGATCATCGGTAGAGTCCTTGCAAACCTTCTCCATGACGTGTACATTACACTCTTCCCTTGGTTCAGTGCCCGCAAGAAAATATTCCACCCTAACGGCGGAACCCCGCGGGTCTTTGGAACACAATTCGCTTGCAAGTTTACCCGAATATACGCATATCCTTTTTTTAACTAACCCTTCTTCCGGTTCGACAAAATCAACAGGTTCGAGATTTTCGTGTACCTTCTCCATTACATCCCGCCAGATTTTACGTGCCCTATTTTCTTCCGCACCGATTATATTCACATTATAATCGTATCCGTACCACGTTGCACCTACATAATATGGTGAATAGCCTATAAACCATTTGTCGAAGTTATTACCAGTTGTACCAGTTTTGCCTGCGACAGGCATATTTCCTCCTTGTATTTTGCAATCGGTAGCCGTCCCGGCCTTTATAACATCTTTCATCATATCGACCATTATATATGCAGTTGCTTCATCGTAAACGATTCTTGTTTGGGGTTTCTTTTCAATGATTACGTTTCCATCCATATCCAACACCTTTGTATAAGTAATAGGTTCATGATAAATCCCCTGGCTCATAAAGGGTACATATGCAGCCGCCATTTGCAGGGTATTTACGCCTTCTCTAGGTCCTCCCAAAGCGATAGATAAATATCGTTCATCATCTCTGTTGATACCAACCCTATCAAGATAATCCAGTGAAAGATCCGGGCCTAGAATTTCTTGCCACACTCTGGCAGCAACAACGTTTACGGATCTTCTAAGTCCTGTTCGAATTGTTGTTAGTCCAGAATATACACGGTCTACATTTAAGGGGTAAGGGGATTTATCTTTTCCTAGAAAATAGACAGGAACATCATCTATGATCGTAGCAGCTGTAATTTTTCTTTCGTTTAAAGCTGGGCCGTAAACAGCTATAGGCTTAAATGTAGAACCCGGCTGCCTTTTGACTCGTGAATCGGATGCCCTGTTTAGGGGGGCGCCTATTTTTTTGCCGGAACCGCCATAAAGTGCTCGGACATAACCACTCCCATCCATTATAACCATAGATGCTTGAGGGGTTTGGCTTGTTTTTTTATTTACTTTTGTGAAGTATTCCTCATTCTGAAAAATATCATCCATGATTTTTTGAATTTGTGGATCCATGGTGGTATATATTTTAAGGCCGTTATTGTATATGGTCTTTATTGCCAGCTCCTCTGAATAACCCATTTTCATAAGATCATTTTTTATATCTATGACTACCTGATCTATAAAGTAGGGTTGGTTGTTTTCAAATGCCGATGCATTTGCATTAATATCAGCAAAGTTGAGTTCCTCTTTTATGGCTGTATCGTATTCCCCTTGGCTGATATATCCTTGTTCAAGCATTTCCTTTAGTATTATCTTCTGCCTTTTAATATTATTTTCTTTTCCTTTTTTAAAGAATGGATCGTACATGCTTGGAAGATTGGTAATACCTGCAAGGGAGGCACATTCCGCAAGGGTAAGCTCGGACACATCCTTATTGAAATATGTATGTGAAGCAGCTTGAACACCATAGCAGTTTTGTCCCATATAAATAAGATTTAGATAAAGTTCCAAAATATCGTCTTTACTAAGCTTACGTTCTAAATGAAGGGCAATCCACCATTCCTGCACCTTTCTTTTTACCGAACGTTCATCATTACCCGTTAGGTTTTTAATGACCTGCTGGGTAATGGTACTGCCACCATGCAGTGATGCCCCCGGGCTGAGGAAATTAGATACCGCTCCGCCTATTCGTATAAAATCTATACCGGGGTGTTTGTCGAAGCGTTTATCCTCTATGGCAATAAAAGCATGCCTTAAATCTTTTGGTATATCTTTGAATTCGACCATTTCTCTGTTTAGATCGCCCTGCAAGGTCATGATCTCATCATCGTTGCAATCGTATATGCGGGTTGTGAAGCCCTGTAACATAATTTGATCCCGGGTCAACTCTTCTGCCGTGCTTATAAAGGCAAGTCCCATACCGGATAAAACACCACCAACCAGACATGAAAACAAAGCGAGCGTAATAAAGGTAAGCTTAAATAGCCTGAATGTAATCCTTAGTATATTGCCAGTTACTCTTTTGGCGTTACTTTTTTGTCTGTTTGTCCGAGTGGTTTTAGTTTTAGAATTCATAATTACTTCTCTCCTTTTCAAGTAAACACAAACATATGTTTGCACCTTACCTTCTAACCAATATAACAACTAAAGACATAAAAAATTATAAGCTTTTGCTGCAAAGATAATTCCAACCTAAGCTTATTACATTATAACACAAAGATAATAGAAAATGATACATCGGTAGTTCCGGTTTTTCTATACGATCTTTTCTGATATGTTCTTTTTTTTTGCCCCGCTTTCGGATGGCGGAGAGATCATTTTGCAGTTTCCTTCAAAAATGCTTCCCTCCTCGGTAATAAGGCTTTTAATTAAAAGGTCACCATGTAGTATCGAACCGGATAGAGCCTTTAATATCCCTTTCGCCTCAATATTTCCATTGACTTTGCCAGAAACTGAAATATTATGTGCAAACATATTGCCGGTAATTTCAGCATCCTTCCCAATAAAGACATCACCCTTGATTTTGACATCACCATTTATTTTTCCGTCAATTCTTATGGTGCCATCGGTGCTGACATTTCCCTCTAAAGTTGTATTTTTACCTATAAGGGTATCAAAAACCTCCGGTTTGCTTCCTAGGCTTTTTTTTCTAAACATGTTTGGCCTCCCTATACAAATTTTCAAATAAAATTATTGCTAATTATTAAGGTAACTAAGGGGATCTATGGGGGTATCATTAATCCTTATTTCAAAATGCAAATGGGGTCCGGTGCTTCTCCCCGTGTTCCCTACCTTGGCAATTAAGTCACCTTTATCGACATTTTGGCCGACTTTAGCCAACAGAGCGGAACAGTGGCCATAAAGGGTGCTCAACCCGTATCCATGATCTACAATTATACAGTTACCGTAATTGCCATAATATTCACTCAGTACAACCTTTCCCTTGGCCGAAGCTTTTATATGCTGGCCATAGTCTGCTACTATATCAATGCCGCTATGCGCTTTTTTAGTATAGTTGAATGGATCATCCCGAATACCAAAATAGGAGGATATTCTACCTTCGCATGGCCAAAGGCTGGGTATAGCATTTGTGTAGTCTTTAAGTTTGGATTGTGTTTTGGTTAAGTTTTCCACAATCTCTGGATCGCTGCAATTATTTTTTTCTAGCTCATCTAAAATGCTTTTGAGTTTATTTGCATCATTGATAAAGGCATGATCATTTCTTCCGGTACCGGAGCGGGTTGCTGTGATGTTTTCCATCTGGCCGTCTATGTACTGGTTTGTCATATTTTTATAAAGGCCTGCAAAATTCTCGACCAGCTTGTCCTGTTCTTCCATTTTATCTATGTATGATTCAAGGATTTCTTGTTTTTCCGTTATTAATTTTTGTTGCTGCATATTGGCTTCAATTATTTTTTCCTTGTCATTACAAAGGGAGCGGTTTGTGTAGAAAAGATGTGTTAGCAATATTCCCAGACAAACAGTGCAGGTTGTTGCAACGACCCCCAAAGCCAACAGTTTGTATTTTAGAGAAGAAATCGTAAATACCTTTACTTCTTGGGTAGTATGGGGTAAAACCATAATAGACCAATATTTTTCTTTCTTTTTGAATTCTGATTTTTTCATAATTACCGCCCCTTCCAACTCCTTTACAATTAATCCTTTGTGTGATTGTATTTGCGTTGTAAAATTTCATAATAATTATAACACTGGAGAAAATAAAATCAAAGTTTAATTTAAAATTCGGATTTTTTACATCCAAAATCCTACATAAACCAATGCCACTCTTTACTATTATACACATAAAATTGAATTAATATAATAAAGGCTGTACGGATTAAGAAATAATGTGGCTGCAAAAAAAATATGATATAATTTTATTGAGATCATAAAGAAGATTTTGCTGACATCTATATGGTTTTGGGTAGTACTTTGCCCGGAAACAATAAATAATTAAAAATAATTTTAAGGGGAGGATGTTATAATGGGGAAAAGGAAATTGATGGGGTTGCATAAAATTTTTATCCTAGCTATCACAGTATTTTTTTTAACTTCCTTAGTGTTACAGCAGGTTGTTCCTAGCCAAAATGTTGGGGCCTCTACTCAGCCGCGTACAGGGGATGCATATTACAAGTACGGTGAGGCCTTGCAAAAGGCAATATTGTTTTACAAGGCCAATCGCCTTGGAAAGCTCCCGGAAGACTATATTTTACCTTACAGGGCCGACGCTGCAATGACAGACGGTCAGGATGTGGGTCTTGATCTAACGGGGGGCTGGGCTGATGCTGGCGATGGCATCAAGTTTACTCATCCCATGTCCTATGCAGCCGGACAGTTGGGATGGGCGGTGTACGAATATCGCCAAGCATTTGAAAAAGCGGGTCAGTTAGACGAGATTTTGGATGAGATAAAATGGGCCACAGACTTTTTTATCAAAGCCCATCCAGAGCCCGATATCCTTTATTATATGTGCGGCTATAATGAATCTGATCATTCTGTTTGGGTTCCCCACGAATTGCTAGATTATGTAACTGACAGAAAATCCTTCGTTCTAAATCCTTCTATACCTGGATCCGATGTGGCAGGCCAAACAGCCGCCTGTCTTGCCATAGCTTCAATTATATTTGAGCCAACAGATCCTGGGTATGCAGATGTTTGCCTTATGCATGCAAAACAGATTTTTGATTTTGGAGATAAATATAAGGGCAAAAACCCATTGGATGTTTTATATCCCTCTGGGGGGTACATGGATGATATGGCGTGGGGAGCGATTTGGCTATACATAAAAACAGGGGAACCGGTCTATCTTGACAAGGCTAAATCCTATTTACCTATTAATTCTCTAGGGGGCGGGCATACCCATTGCTGGGATGACGTAAGCTATGGAGCAGCACTCAAAATTGCACAGCATACTAAGGATGAGGGCTATTCAGCTGCGGTGGAAAAGAATCTTGATTTTTGGATGCCCAACGGGGGTATTTCCTACACGCCGGGAGGATTAGCTTGGCTTTCACCTTGGGGGTGTTTGCGTTACGCTTCTACGGCGGCATTTTTGGCGTTTGTATGGTCTGATGACGATAGCGTTGGCACCGCCTCCAAAAAACAGGATTATCACGATTTTGCACAAAGACAAATGAATTATATACTGGGGGATAATCCGAGAAACGGTAGCTATGTAGTGGGTTTTGGAGAAAACGCCCCAGAGCATCCCCATCACAGAACAGCTCACGGCTCCTGGGTAAGTATGCTCGAAACCCCAAGCTTTCATCGACATATACTTTATGGGGCACTGGTGGGTGGTCCCTCCTCGGATGATAGTTGGGAAGATAATATTGAAGACTATACTCTAAATGAGGTTGCTACCGACTATAATGCTGGTTTTGTAGGCTCACTGGCTAAAATGTACGATATGTATGGGGGCGAACCCCTCAAAAATTGGCCGCAGCCCGAGGATTTCGTAGCCCCGGAAGATGATTTTATCGAATATTTTTGCAGGGGATGGATTGTCTATGAGGGTTATGAAACGCTAAATTTATTATTGCAAGTTAATAATCGTTCGGCACGGCCACCGACAATGAAAGATAAACTGTCTGTCCGCTACTATATGGATCTTAGTGAAATATTTGATGCGGGGGGAAGCTTAAGTGATGTGGAGGTGACCCTAGGTCAAAGTGATGGAGCCAAGCTAGAGGGATTAAAACAATATGAGGATAATATCTATTACTTCACAGTAGATTTCTCGGGAACTCAAATTATGCCGGCTGAATGGACTATGTGTGAAAAAGATGCCAATGTAACAATCAAATACAAAGGTGGCAGTACGGGTTCTAATGATAATGACTGGTCTTACCGCAACCTGACTGATTCCCCGGATTATGATGCAATTTCCTTTGCCGGGATGACTCCATATATACCTGTATACGATGATGGTATTCTTCTTTGGGGGGAGGAGCCGCCACGGGGAGATTTACCCCCCGAACCGACACCGATAGATCCGGGATTTGTTTATGGCGATTTAAATAACGATGGTTTAGTAAACTCCATGGACATGGCAATACTTAAAAGGATTCTGCTCAATGAAAAATTTTCCGATATAAATATATCTGCTGCAGACTTAAACCTTGATGGACAGGTAGATTCAATGGATTTAACAATAATGAAAAGATACCTGCTAAGACGGATAGAGTCATTGCCCATTTAATAGGAAGATGTTTTCAAAAACTACGATTCAAGGTTTTCTTTTAAGATTTTATATCTGACAAAATATATTACTATGACCAACCCAAAAAATATATATTAGCGCATTATATAAGTGAAGAGTAATTTATTTTATGATATGAAGGGTCAAAATTTCCCTAAGCCAGATAGTAATCCTAGACATCAAAAGCGGTTGACAGATTAATTTAGTTGTTCTTACCTTACAGTAGATTTAGTTATAGACAAATCGGCGATATATATCGCCGATTTGTCTATAATATGTCAATATGAACTCTTGACTTTTTATGCTAGTAATATATAATGATAATCTAATATATTTTTGGGGGTGCTATATTTTGAAGTTGAAAAAGTTTTTAATTGTTTCATTAATAACGCTAGGGATGCTCCTTATGAATGCTTGCAGCAATCCTATTGGTCTTTCCGTCAATGTAAGCAAGGGAGATAGCTACAAATATCATATAGAGGTGAGCCAAACAAATAGGTTCGAACTTCTTGGGCAGAACAGCACAACTAAGCAGGATGCGATCATGGATCTTGATATTACAGTGGATGATATCGAACCAAACGGGGATATAACCATGAGTTATAAATATGAGACCTTAAACGTTGAAATCGATGCAGATGGGGTAAAAAGTATAATTAGTACAGATGATGGAGATTCGGATGATCCCATGGCAATGCTTTATAATGGCATGGTTGGAAAAGGTTTTAAGGTAAAAATGAGTAAAAATGGTGAGGTTAAGGATATTATCGGGGTTAATGACCTCCTAGATTCAATGATTGATTCGATAGCAAATTCTATTGATATAGAAGAAGATATGCAACCTTTTTTATCTGATATGAGAGAAAATTTGAAAGAAATTTTGGGTGACGAAGTTTTAAGAGAAAGTATTAGTCAATCGACTAGTGCCCTCCCAGATGTTGGGGATGTCAAAATAGGTGATTCATGGACGGTGAAGGACGAGCTACAGACCTTTATGCCGATGGAGCTGGAGACCACATACACGTTAGAAAAAATTGAGGACGGATTTGCACATATTTCTGTAAAATCGGAACAAAGAATACAAAGTGCAGATCCCATTAATATGTTCGGTATAGATATGGTACCGGATTTAGTTTCTAATACGACTGGGGATGTCAAGATTAATGTGAAAAATGGGTTTTTATCAGAAGGAGAGATGGAACAAAAGCTTACGGGCAAGATGACTATCAGCATGCTCGGAATGGAGGATTTAGAGGATTTCGATATGGGAGACATGGAACTACCAATGGAAACCGTTACAAAGACCGTTTACTCGATAACCAAAAATTAAATCTGTATATTCTACAAAATATATTAACTAGAAAAACTAATAGGCCAACAGAGATTTCTCTGTTGGCCTATTTTATATGGAGAACTATCCAATTGTCTCTGCTAACTTTAAAATTTAATTTATTGGGTGTTATCTAAACCTAAATATATGCCGATTTACTAGTATGAAAGGGGGTGTTTTGGGTGGAAAATATTTTAAGGAATGCGTTTTATGAAGAAACAGACGAGGTCTTTCAAGAGATTGAGGATTGCCTTCTTGAAATAGATAGTCAAGGAAGTACAAAGACAAGGATCGATAATTTGTTTAGATATGTCCATACCCTAAAGGGTTCATCGGCAACGATGGGGATTGAGGATATGGCGAAGTTGACTCACCATTTAGAGGATGTAATGGGAAAAGCAAGGGATGGAGATTTTGAGCTTACAAAAGAGATGGTGAGCTGGATATTTTCCTGTCTTGATGAATTAAGGATTAAAGTAGATAAACATAAAAAGGATGAAACATACGAAATTGATGTCGAAAAATTTATATATTCTCCAAAACTTAGCTTTACTGATGCTAAAAATAATGGGGATATAAATAAGACACCAAATACTCCTTCGGGGCAGCAGGATACGGGGGGGATAAAACTACTTAATCTGGAGGAAAGAATATACAAGATTAAGATCGGACTGCGTCCAGATTCCGAATTGGTGGGGGCAAGATTATATGTTGTACTTGATAGACTTAAAAAAGAGGGGCGCATACACAGCACTAGTTGGGAAGGAATTGAGCCAGAAGAGGTTGAAGGACAGAAATTCGAGATTGTTTTTGTCAGCCAGCTAATGAGGAAGGAAATAGAAGAATTAATCTTGGAAGTATCCAATATTGAAAAAATAGATATAGCAGAAATTGATAAACCAAATAAAGAAGAAAATCGGGGACATGGTGAAGAAGGAATACAATCGGTTATACGGGTAAGCATCGATAAGTTAGATAAACTTTTGAGGATAGTAGAGGAGTTATCGGTAGACAAGGAAAGATTAAAACAAGTGATGGGAGCTGTTGAACAAAAATACGGTAAGGATGGGGATGTTAAAAACTTGGTCAAGCTCGTAAAGCAAATAGACTTCATAGGCAACGAAATGCAGGAAACGGTCATGTCTACAAGGATGTATACATTAGATAGTGTATTTCGTAGATTCCCAAGGATGGTGAGGGATTTATCTATAAAGCAGGGAAAAGAGATTGAACTGGAATTAGAAGGAGAAAGTACAGAGCTTGATAGAAGTATAATCGAAAAAATAGTAGATCCCCTAACACATATTGTGCGAAATTCTATAGATCATGGAATAGAAAAGCCCGATGAAAGGGAGCAATGTGGGAAAAATCGTCGTGGCATAATAAAGCTATCGGCAGGCCAAGAAGATGGGCATATATATATAAGCGCAAAGGATGACGGAAGGGGTATAGAAATTGAAAAGTTAAAGCAAAATGC
>JAAZML010000128.1 GCA_012798835.1 Clostridium sp. | reverse complement strand
TTTGGATGCAATTAACCAAGCCGCCGGAAGATGTAATCGGAATTGGAGTGGCGAGGGGGAAAAAGGGAAAATAATAATAATTTCTCTGAAAGATGAAAATAGATTATATGCGCATTATATTTACGATGTAGTTCTTCTCGAGATTACAAAGAACATTCTGCTGAAAAAAGGGGAAATCCGCGAAAGTGAATTTTTGGAGATCATAAATGACTATTATATGCAAGTACAGGAAAAAAAATCGAGTGACGCCTCTCGCCTTTTGCTTGAGGCGGTAAGTAAAATGAAATATGACAGCGTTGATGAAACAGCCTGTATTAAAGACTTTAGACTGATTTCTCAAGAATACCAGAAAATTGATATTTTTATAGAAATTAACGAAGAAGCCAAAGAGATATGGAGAAAGTATTCACATATTAAAAAAATAGAAAATTTATTTAAACGCAGACTTGCATTTGATCAAATAAAAGCTGATTTTTATAAATTCACCATATCAGTACCATTAACTGTAAAAAACCTTCCACCGGAAGTTTCCGGGTTTAGGTATGTAAATCATAACAGCTTAAATGAATATTATCATAGGACAACCGGGTTTAAACCGCTAGGGGTGCTGTCTATATGGTAGACGTTGACTATAAGTTAATTACCGGGACCTTAATACAGAGTTTTACGATCTGCAGGCGTCAAACATGGCTTATGGCGCATCAAATAATTCCTGATCAAGAACATCAATATATAGAATTAGGACGATTAATTGATGAAAAAAGCTATAATCGGGAGAAAAAAAGAATTCATTTTGAAAATATTGTCATTGATCTCGTGCGATCCAACAAAGGAGATCTTGTTATCGGAGAGGTGAAAAAGAGTTCTAAAGCCGCAAAAAGCGCTAAACTGCAACTCGCCTTTTATCTTTATCGATTGAAACAAAAGGGAATAGAGGGTAAAGGTTTATTACTTTTTCCTAAGGAACGTAAGCGGGAGACGGTGGAACTTACAACTGAATTGGAGCGGGAGTTAGAAAAGATGTTTACTAAGATTTACCTGCTCATCCTTGAACAAACCCCTCCTGCCGTTGAGCGTATAAACTTTTGTAAAAACTGTGCCTATAGGGAGCTCTGTTTTTCATGAAAAAGCCAATATATATTTTTTCCGATGGGGAATTAAGACGTAAGGATAATACGATTTATTTTGAAAATGAAGACGGGAAGAAATACATTCCTATCGAAAATACGAGCCAAATATATATGTTTGGTGAGGTAAGGATTAATAAAAGATTCCTTGAACTTTTAACACAAACAGAAATAGTGTTGCATTTTTTTAATAGGTACGACTATTACATTGGGACTTATTACCCAAGGGAACATCTTAATTCTGGTTACATGATCCTAAGACAAGCAGAACACTACTTAAATCATAACAGACGTTATCTTTTAGCCAGAAAATTTGTACGGGGATCACTAAAAAATATTCAGCAAGTGATTAGGTATTACCGTAACCGAGGGAAAAATGTATCTGAAACCGAGGAAAAAATTAAAGTTATGGAAAGTAAAATACCGATGTGTACGTGCATCGAAGAATTAATGGCCATTGAAGGTAATACACGGGAATATTATTATGGTTCTTTTGATGCTATACTTGGGAAGCGAGATTTTACATTTGAAAAAAGGACAAGGAGGCCTCCCAGAAACTATTTAAATACCCTGATTAGTTTTGGTAATTCTATGATTTATACTACAGTGTTGGCGGAGATCTACAAAACACATCTGGATCCTCGCATTGGATACCTCCACGCCACAAATTTTCGGCGATTTACCTTGAACCTCGATATAGCAGAAATTTTTAAGCCAATTATTGTCGATCGAGTTATCTTTACTTTAATTTCTCGGGGGATGATAACAAAAAATGATTTTGACAGAGAATCCGGTGGAATTATTTTAAAGGAAAAACCCAAAAAAACTTTTATTTCAGAATTTGAGAATAAACTATCAAGCACGTTATCCCATTCGTCCCTAGGCCGAAAAGTTTCTTATCGTAGACTTATCCGCCTGGAATTATATAAATTACAAAAACATTTAATGGATGAAAGAAAGTATGAGCCTTATGTGGCCAGGTGGTAATATTACCGTAGTATGAGCAGAAGATATCCCATTTTCAGGATACAATAATTCCTATGGGTGCTGTATACCCAAGGATATAGCATCCCGGGTTGGATCCGTAGAACCCGTTAAGGGGTCGTCTATTCCAGGCTATGAGGGATTTGACAATGACGATGGGTTATCATTAGCAGCATTAAATCTGCATATTTCGCGGCTTATCTGTGAGGGATTGCCAAAATGAAGTTAGGTACTCACGGTATTATTAAATGAGGAAAACCGCACTAACAGTACAATGGGCCATTGTTTCACGGGTACCTTAATCTTAAATATTCAACGTCTGGTAAGTATCGGCAGTGAAGGTTAGAACCAGGCGGGAAATAAAACGGTGCAATGGTACGCCACCTAAATTCTGTGGGGGTAAGATAGCCTAGTGTAGGCAATAGGGTGGGATTGAATGTTTCTGATTTTGGTATATGATGTTGGACAAAAAAGATGTAATAAAGTATTAAAGATCTGTCGAAAATACCTCAATTGGGTACAAAACTCCGTTTTAGAAGGGGAAATCAGCAAGGCCTCCTTTGAGAGATTAAAGTCGGAGATTAAAAAGGTGATCTACGAGGATGAAGACTCAATTATATTCTATATTTTACGTACAACTAAATATTCGGAAAGACAAACCATAGGAATAAAAAAGGGTGGAGACGATATGTTTATATAAAAAATATATTTTAACCCAGTTTGTACAGGCGGCATTATGAGAAAAAGTTCGTCGACCCCCAATAGCGTAAAAAACCCGGGGGGTCGACAACTTTTATTTTCTGTGCTAAAATGCATTTAACAGGTGCTCCCCGAAAAGATTTATTTATAGATTGTTTTTTTGAATATAATCGCTTGCTAAAAGACCAGTTAAAACGTGTTTTTAGTCTACCTATAAGGAATTGAAACAGCTCATCGCCGTCGAGGGATGGGCGCGTGACGGGTTTTTAGTCTACCTATAAGGAATTGAAACAGGATTTGACAGGCAAGAGGGTTAGCGGAATTGTTCGCGTTTTTAGTCTACCTATAAGGAATTGAAACCCTGATACATGTATTCCATATCGGGGTCAGCAACGGTTTTTAGTCTACCTATAAGGAATTGAAACCCTGATACATGTATTCCATATCGGGGTCAGCAACGGTTTTTAGTCTACCTATAAGGAATTGAAACATTTTTCATCCCCACCAACATAAAGCCTCCACCACGTTTTTAGTCTACCTATAAGGAATTGAAACGACCTTATCTAAGTCAGAAAGTGGCCCTTCTTTAGCCGGGTTTTTAGTCTACCTATAAGGAATTGAAACGCCCGTATACGCTCCTTAGGGGCATCTTTTTCTACGGTTTTTAGTCTACCTATAAGGAATTGAAACCTTCCCGACTGTCGGCAAGGTCTCTAAGCCTTCCGTTTTTAGTCTACCTATAAGGAATTGAAACCGCTAACGTCGCCTTCAAAGTTGCGATCCTGGACAGCGTTTTTAGTCTACCTATAAGGAATTGAAACGGAGATGACATTAAGCCATCTGCCATAGGAGATATGTTTTTAGTCTACCTATAAGGAATTGAAACCCTTGATTATCCATGCCGCCAATATAGGTCACTATGGGTTTTTAGTCTACCTATAAGGAATTGAAACCCGGTTCCGGAGAATCCAACAACCCCGTGTCAGCAGGTTTTTAGTCTACCTATAAGGAATTGAAAC